>JAIPGX010000049.1 GCA_021735465.1 Candidatus Babeliales bacterium
TAATTAATTTGACTAAATAATGTGTTAGTGCATGAACTGGTATGCCACATAATGGGACATCTTGGCCACTATTTTTACCTCTTTTAGTTAAAGTTATTGCTAAAAATGCAGAAGCTTTTTTTGCATCATCAAAAAAAAGCTCATAAAAATCTCCAACCTGAAAGAGCAATAAAGTATCTGTATATTCATTTTTTATTTCAAAATACTGTTGCATTAAAGGCGTTGTCGCAATTTTTTCTAGATTCATAAGATTGTATTTCTTGATTAAAAATTTAACAAATTATTCGAAATAATTAATTATTTTAACAAATTAAATATAAATTTCATCAAATTTTAAATTTTTTATAATAAATTCAAAAAATTACACATATAAATATTTTCATAAATACTAAATACAAATAATATAATTTTTATAAAAAATAATATCCTGTTTGACAACTTAAACATAAAATTGTACAATTTTGATTACAATCAAAAAAAATAATTTTTTAAAAAATATAGAGTTTATGAGGTTTATTATGAAAAAACAATTTTTTTTAGTTTTATTTTTGTCTTTAAATTTAGCCAATTTGTTTGGAATGGAAGAAGAACGTCCGGAAGAAACACTTTCAGCTGAAGAAATAAAATCAAAAGCTTCTCAAATGCAATTAAAGATGCAAGAAGAAAAAAAATTAAAAACTTCTCAGATGCAATTATACCAAATGAGATTTGAAATTAATTCTAAACTCGAACAACTTCAAGGATCAAAGCATACTCTAATTGATATTTTAAGATCTAAAATAAAACCAAATTTCAAAATAAGTAAAAATTTAAGAATTAGAACTTTATTAATTTTTGCAGAAGAAATTCGTTTTTTATGCGTTCCACAAGAAAGAGAACAATTAGAACTAATAGGTGAAATTTTTAGAAGTTATCAAAAATTAATAAAAGCTTATCATAAAGAAAAAACAAGTTTTACTGAAAATTTGCCTGGCTTTTTTCAAGAATATGAAGAATCCCAAAATCTTTTATCATCATTTATTATCGAAACAGTTAAACTTAAAACTCCTAATTCAAAAATTGAAATAACTAATCTAAATATTTTTAGACATGCATTAACTGACGAAATAAAACAAAGAATGAACACTTATATTCGCATAGAAATGGAAAATAGAGAAAATTTAATAAAACAGCGCGAAGAAACTTTATTTTTAGAAAATTTTCAAAAAAAGTTTGAAAATGACGATACATACTATCTAGAATAAACCATTTATAACAACTCTGTAACAGGTTCAACAAGATCATAATTATCAAATAAATCCTGCTTAAATAAAATTCCAAAATATTTAGGCAGGATTATTTTTTCAAATAACTTTAAAGCTGCCTTAAAATCCTCTTTATTCTCAAATCTTACAACAATATCCGCATCAGGATCTTTAATGACCATTTCAAGGGTTGATAACAATCTCACAACAAGTTGAGCTGCCAAAATTTGATCTTGATTTGCTAAATATATTTTAACCTGATTTTTTTTAGCAGCATTTTGTTCCTGATTATCTTGTTTATTATTATCTTTATTTTTTTGTTCAACTTTATTTTGGTTATTAGTTTGTTCTTTATTTTTGCCATATTCACCATTTTGCTCTGCCTGTTTTAACATATAATTCCATTGCGCCCTCCATAAAAAACTTTCTTGTAATTTTTCATACAAAATTGACGTTGGCATAACACTATCTTGACCAAATTCTTTTTGATATTTTTGAACAATAAAAGTAATAATAGACTTATTTTGATAAGCTTTTTTTGTTGATGCCATATTACAATCAAATGCAAAAATCCCACTATTTGTCCCCAAACTTCTCCAATCTATTCGATATCTCTTTGAATCAAATTCTGCCCAACTATTTTTTTTGCCTTTATTTAAATTAAAAAGAGTTTCAATATTATTTTGATTATTTGGCGATTTTTTTTTAGATAAAATTTTATTTTCACAATCTTGTTGCCATTCATCTAAAATTCTTTGATTTAAATAAAATTTGTTATCTGTTCCAAAAGACATAATTAATGGCACAACTGAATATTTTTCTTTTTCAAGAAAAAAGCAATCTTGTGCTTCTATTTTTAAATCAAGTAAATTAATAACAGAAGCATACCAATTAGCCCTAATCATTCTAATAAATGGTGTAAGTAAATTTGTATCTTTGCAATTGTGATCAAAGCAAAAATAAGAATAAACATTTTGACCGGAATTTGTTTGTAAAATTTTATCTAATTTTTGACTATAAAAATTTGTTTTATCGGCAATAACTTTTCCTGGATTTTGCCACAAAATACCTAAATTCTGATTTTCAAAATTTTTAGTAAAAAAATTTATTAAAAAATCATTAAATTCTAATAACCTAAAAAAAGAAAATTGCTGTATATTAACAAAATTTTTAAAAAGTCCATAAATTTTTTCAAGATCAATAGATTCTTTTTTTACTTTTTCAAAAGATAATTTTTTCAAAAAATCTAAATCGTGTTTACTTATTTTGCTTATTTCTTCGTTTACTAATTTTGTAAGTTTTTTTAAAGAAAAACCTTCTAAATTATTATTTTTTTGTTTTAAAATAATATTGTAAAGTGCAAAGCGCAATAAAATTTCTAAATCAAATGCATTCAATATCTTTTTAAAAGTTTGATTATCTTTAAGTAAATAAAGCAATTCAGAAGAATTAACAAAATCACGATAAACAGAATATTTTACATCAAAATTATCATCCAATAATGCCATCTGTTGTAAGAGATAGTTAACACGTATATTTTCGCGTGAAGATCGCGGATACATACTTATAAAATCAACAAAAACAATATTTTCTATGTTATTAATTTTTAATTTATTTATTAAATCTTGAACAAAATAATCGTAGACAAATGGAAATCTTATTCCATCAAAAAACAACATTTGTTCAGATTCTATATTCTTTAATCCTTCAGATTGTACACTGCCCAATGGCATTAAAACTCTAATTTGAGAAAAGTCAGTAGAATCAAAAAGATAAAAGTTATCTTCATAACAAAATGGTATCCATTTATTATTTTCAATTTTTTTTAATAAAAAGAGATTTTTTAAAAAAGTTTTATCAGGAGCTTCTGTATTATTTAAGCTTTTATCAAAATAACCAGATATTTTTATAACATCTCTAACATTATCTAACAAAATATTATATTGCTCTTTAAATTTTTCATTATTTTCTCGAACAAATTTTTGTAGCTCTTTTATTTTATTCTCAGATAATTCTCTAAGAACAGAGACATAAACTAACCCATCAGGTTTGTATGTAAAATGACTAACTTGTGCTGGTAAATCAGCAATAAAAACATTATCTTTTAAATTAAAAATTTCAGCTAATTGCGACGAAGAATTATCAACTCTTTCAAAATCTTCTATATTATTGCCATGCTTTATAAAATTTTTTATATTTCCAAGCATTGTACTTTTACCAACACCATCAACAAAGCTACAGAAAATATAAACTGTAGCTTTCTCTTCTTGCGCTATTAATTTTGGCAAAATTGTTTTTACAAATTTTTGAGCATGAAGAGTGGCGTCTTTCGCTTGAGAACACGAAACTTCAATTGGATATGTTATATCTGGTCCAACAAAAAACTTAAATAATTGCAGATCCGAACGTAAAAGATGTTTTGCATATTCTATAGAGAATAAAATATCCTGTGTTCCTGCAACTTGTCTTTCTTCAACTTTTACGTCACCCTTATATAAAGAGTCCCAAAAATATATAAGATCTTGAAAAATGCCCTTTATATTATTATTTTTTAATTTTTTTATAAGTTCATATTGAACGGGAAACATAAAATTTAAAGCTTGACTAAAGGCATGACGTTGAAAAATTTCAGCACGCTCATCAAAAACTTCTATATCATCTTCATCAATATGCTCAAATATTTTAGCTTTATCTTTATACCACTGTGCAGAAAAATAATTAAAATCTTTAAACAAAAATCCGGTCATTAGTCCAAATCTATTATGCTGCTTTTTTGACCAACCAGTTTTATTTTTAAGATTCATTTCATCGTTAATTTTAGCTCGTTTAAAATCTGGATAATAAGATGGCACCGCTTCTTGTTCGTAACCACAAATTACAATTCGACCAGATAAATTAAGGCCATTATTTTTTAATTTTTCTTCTAATTCATCAAGGCTTGTAGCAGTTTTATTTAATAATGCTGGATGATATTCATGCGCATATCGCCCTTCAGCATTAAATTCGTAATGTCTAATAAAGCTGTCGATAAAGGCACTATCAGAAGAAAATAAAAAATTTATGTTAAAAAATAATAAAAAAAATAATATTCGAAAGTTAATTTTCATAAAATTCATCAAATTCCTGCCAATATTTCTCTTGTTTAGTCATATCCCCATTTTTTTTAGGCGTAAAATTACAAGAATCTTTTTTAAGAAGATCTAAAAGCTCTTTATATCTTCTTATATATTCTTGAGTCTCTGATTCATATTTAGAGGCAGAAAGCTTTTCTAAAATAAATTTTAGATCACAATAAAAATAATCAGCTTTATAAAAATTTTTAAATTTAATCTCTTCTAAAAATAATTTTGCATAATACTCAAAACACAAAGCATAAACTTCGGCATAAACAAATATACCCTTACTACTCCAATAATTCTTAAGATTATTATCTTTTTGATTAAATTTACCGGTAAAATAATTATTTGAATTAAAATTTTTATTTGTTAAAAAAACAGAATTATTTTTAGGATCAACCTGACAACGTTCGATAAATTCGGCATAAAAAGCCAACTGGTCTGCAATAAACTCCCAATAACCTCCCCCATTTTTTGAAACCTTTTTTAATTGCCCAACATCTGCAAATTTTTCTAAAAATTTAATATCATACCCAGCTTTTGCCCATTTTTTTTTTTGTTCAGCATCTAATTGTTTATTTATTGTTTTAAAAAGTGATTCTACATATTGCCATGGCTCTTCTCGCAACATTTTTATGACTTCTTGTAGACATAAAGCAATTTGTTCAGGGGTCATAAGGGCTAAGCATTTTTCACGAACTAAAAATACTTTTGGAAAATATTTAAAAAGATAATTTTTATATTTTTCAAGCAAAACTTGAGAATCTATATTCTTATCTAAATTTTTGATATTAAAATCGTTTGTATAAATATTAAAATTTATTAATAAAATAAAAATTAAAAAAAAATATTTAAAATATTTTATGCATATCAACAACATAAATTAACGAATCTTATTATTTGATTTCCAAGTTGATCAAAGCTATCACATATTTCTTTTGCAAGTTGCGGCTCTAGTTTATCATTTAATTTTTCTTCAAGTAATTTTTCTTCAAGATTTTGAGAAAAATTATTAACTCTTTCTATTAATAAATCTTGCCCAGCTAAAATCACTTCTTTTTGTCTAAATTGTTCTGGATTTATTTCAACAAGAACAGAAATTAAAGCAATAAAATGTTCCATTGTATAAATAAAATTTTTGTAATAAATAGCCATTTCTTTTTTGTCATAAAAATCAGGAATTAAAAAACTATTAAATTGCTTTAAGTCAAAATATAATTGATCCTTAAATTTTGTTAAAAATTCACCATTTTTACCATACCAACAATCTAGAAATTTATTTTTTGTTACATTATAGCAACCAGCAGTAACCGCCATACCCGTAGTTACAAAAATTGAAGTTATAGCCCAATAAAGACCATCAGTCGCGCCAAAAGCAAAACCATCTTTTAATAACTCCCGAAAACTTCGATTTTTATATAACAATCTATAATAATATTTATCTCGATATTCAGTAGTATTATTTATAGTATTATTTATGTGTTTAGCAGAAAACCTATTTTCATAATTTCCAGTATTCTTTTTATCTTCAGTCACCCACTTACAAATTGTATAACCTGTAAAACCCACCATAGTTGTCGCAGTTATGGCACCAGAAATATATGTCAATGTCCTAAAAAGTTTTGCTTTATTTTCTATTTTTTTATAAAAATCTATTTTCGTTTGTATTCTCTCTCGATTCAAATTTTCAAAATAAATATAATTTTCGCTCGTTTGTTTGCACAAACAAATACCAGTTAAATTTAATAAAAAAATTAAAATTAATTTTTTAAAACATTGCATAATTAGAATCCCATAGCCATTGGATAAGGCCCATCATCCATGTTATTATAATTATTTCTAGCCACAGAAGCTGTATTTGCTAAATTTTTATTTTTTTGATCCCAAGGATCCAACAAAACTACTAAATTATTGAAATAAGCATCAAGAGAGTCGCGCATAGCAGGTAAAATAGATTTAACTTCTGGAACATTTAAAAAATCTTTTAAAGTTTTACATTTAATTAACCAATTTTTTATCTTGTTCAATTTATTAATTAATCTATTTGCGCAATTTTTTATGCCATATCCTGTTTGTTTTTTTTCATAATAATTAACACGTCGCTGAATTTCTTCTATTAATTCTTGACAGGTTAAGGCATAATCTTCTACAAAATCTTGCCATAAACTTATATCTTTCTTTTTATCTTCATCTTGATTTTCTTTTAAAATTTCTGCTCTTCCCCTTGAATCTAATCTATCATAAGTTCTTAGCATGTTTTCGATATTTCTTAGATCTTTAGTAACAATTGTCTGCCAAGATTTTATTTCTTCTGTTGTAAATGGCTTGCAGTTACGATGAAATATAAAACGCCACAGTCTTTTAAAATAATTTTCAAATCCACCTAAAATTCCACCTAAAATAGTAGTTGAATAATTATCTATACGACTACCTATAGTATTCCCAACAGATACTGCCCCTCTTAAGCCAACACCATAAAGCGTACCTTTTAAAACATCATTACCAACACGTAAATCTTTTACCATGTTAAAATTTTTTTCCCCAGCGATACCACGAAAAAAAACATCCCCAAAACTACCCTTCAATAAAGATCTAACGTTTGCTATATCTAAATCCAATTCTTTTAAAGATTCTTCTTTATTATCACTACTTCCATTTTCAATATCTTTTCGAGTTCTTAATAAATTATCCAATTCTTTTCGCAATTCTTGTCTACTATAAAGCCAATCTAAACTTCCACTTCTTTTATATCCACCCAAAAATCTTTCTCCTATTCCATATTCGTTATGCTCTTTTTTTATTTCAGAAGAATGCGTGGGTTTACCCACTGAAAAAATATAATTTAAATTAAATATCAAACTTAAAAAACAAGCCAATATAATCGAATTTTTATTAAAAAATAACTTCATAAAAAACTTACTCAAAGCCTAAGTTAAAACCCCAAACAAAATTTATACTAAAAACGAAGGGAAATCGTAACATACGATGTAAAAAATGCAATAAAATACAATAAAAATTAAAGTTTTTTTGTTGATTTTTATTGTCAAAAAATAGTTTTCAGTATATAATACTATTATAAAATTTTTAAAAAACTGGGGGTTAAAAACTATCATGAAGAACAAAAAACTTACAAATTTTGCAAAAAACAAAGAAAATTCAACAATAAATATAATTGGCGCAAAAGAACATAATTTAAAATCTGTAGACGTCCAAATTCCTAAAAATAGTCTTGTAATAATTACCGGACCTTCTGGGTCAGGTAAAAGTTCTTTGGCTTTAGATACTATTTATTCCGAAGGCAAAAGACGTTATGTTGAATCTCTTTCTTCTTATGCACGTCAATTTTTAGGTGTAAGCAAAAGACCAAATGTAGAAAAAATCGAAGGTCTTTGTCCTGCAATAGCAATTGAACAAAAAACTGTGGGATATAACCCAAGATCTACGGTTGGTACAATAACAGAGATTTATGATTATTTGCGAGTACTTTTTGCCCGTATCGGCACACCTCATTGTCCATCTTGCAATATGCCAATAAAAGCAGAATCTGCAGAAAATATCACAAATATGCTTTTACAAAGTTTTAAAGATCAAAATATTACTATTTCTGCCCCAATTGCAATAGAAAAAAAAGGAGAATTCAAAAAAGAATTATTAAATTTTTTTAATTCAGGTTTTTATAGATTTTTAATTGATGGCAAAACATATAGATTTACAGATGCAAAAGAAATTGAAAATTTAAATCTTAAAAAAACTTATACTCATAATATTAGTATTTTGATCGATAACTTGACCGTTCAGCAAGAAGAAATACAAAGATTGCAAGAAGCCATAGAGAAGGCGTTTTTGGCGAACGGTGGCCTTTGCAGCGTTACAGGTCAGGATAATAAAACAACAACATATTCAAGC
>JAIPGX010000050.1 GCA_021735465.1 Candidatus Babeliales bacterium
CAAAATTTGCCGGTGGTGTTAATTGGAGTTGGTGGAGGTTTGGATTATGGCCAAGCTGGTTCAACGCATCATGCAATTGAAGATATTGCAATTATGAGAGCTTTGCCCAACATGACGGTTGTTGCACCTGCTAATAAATTTGAGTCTGAACAGTTATTATTACAAACAAAAAATCTAACTGGGCCAGTTTATTTTAGATTATCAAATAATCAAGAAACAGAATTTTATGAGGAACAAGAAATAAGACTTGGTAAAGCAACAGAGATTTTTTATAGTGAGCAAAATTTGATTATTACTACAGGAAATAGTTTGAAACTTGGTATGCAAATTTGTACAGAATTAAAAAAATATAATATTGATATGGGACTTGTAAGTATGCATACGATTAAGTCACTAGATACAGAATTTTTATTGAAAAAACAAAAAACATTAAAATCTGTTTTTACTATAGAAGAACATAGTGTTATTGGTGGCTTGGGAGATGCTGTTTCAAGTTTTATATCACAGAATTTTGAAAATAAAATTTTATTTAAATCTTTTGGTATTCAGGATTTTTATTTTCATGAAATTGGTTCAGGTAATTATTTAAGAGAAAAAGCGGGTTTAAGTGTAAATTGTATTGCAAAAGAAATTTTACAAAAAATGAAATTTTTTGATTATAATTTTTTAGTTTAAAAGTTTAATTTAAAAAGATAAGGTTTATAATTATGAATAATATTAGTAGTGCATGTATTCTATGCAAAAATAAAACAATTTATTTTTTATTTTTTTTCTTAATAGTGTTTGGGGGATTTTATCTTTATAAAGCAAATAGTGGATATTTAAAAGAATATTATAAATTTTATAATGCTGTTTCAGAATTAAAGAAAAATCATGAAATAAAAGATAAAGAGCTATTTTTTTTACTTTTGCCACAAGATCTTAAATTCAATAATGATTTTAAGAAAGAAAGTCGTTTAACTAAAATTGGGCAACCTATTTATTATGACAAGGCAACTTTTTTGAGCGGCGAAATTGATAAAGAAAATGACAAAATATCTATAGAGCAAAGAGCGGGAAAAATATTTTTCAAAATAAAAAGCAAAACGCTTGTTATAGGTGGTGGGGATGATATGCACAAAATGGGTAAATTAACACTTGTTAATAAAACAGATGACGAAGCTATTTATGAATATGAGCTTGATCAAAAATACAAAAAAGATAATTTGTTGTTTGTTATTTGGGATGCAAAAAATAAAAAGTTTTTAATCATGAATAAAAATGTTAATTTTCTTGCTATTTAATTTATAAAGTTTTATGAAAAATATGGAAAAAAATAATTTAATTTCTATTGTTTTGGGCACTTATAATCGTTTAAATTTTCTTAAATTAACAATTGATTCTATAAGACAAGAACTTTGCAATCATAATTATGAAACTATTGTTATTGATGGAGGTTCTGATGATGGCACAATCGATTGGTTAACAAAACAAAAAGATATTATAACTATTATTCAACATAATAGAGGTGAGTGGGAGGGCAAAAAAATTGAGCGTAGATCTTGGGGATATTTTATGAATTTAGCTTTTAAATGTGCTCAGGGAAAATATACTTGTATGCTCAGTGATGATTGCTTAGTTGTGCCTGGTGCCATTAAAAATGGTTATAATTTATTTGAAAAAGAATTAGAAAAAAATAAAAAAATTGGTGCGATTGCATTTTATTATAGAAATTGGTCTAAGCAAGATAAATACTATGTAGCATGTACGCTTGGCAATAAAATGTATGTCAATCATGGTTTATACCTTAATTCTGCCCTAAAAGAAGTTGATTATATCGATGAAGATAGATATTTTTTTTATAATGGTGATGGTGATCTGTGTTTGAAATTATGGTACAAGGGCTACGAATGTATAGATTGTCAAGAATCTTTTATTGAACATTATCCTCATGCAAATTTGGGTGTAATAAAGTCTAATCATAAGAAACAACAACAAGATAATTTAAATTATTTTAAAAAATGGGAAAATATTTTTTATGATAAAAAATTAAATAATCTTGGCATGCTTAAAGAAAAAGACTTTCAAGATTTAAATTTTACAGGAGAAAAATTTAGATCTATTCACGAAAATGTAGTTAAAAATAATCCTGAAGTTTTAATAAATAAAAAAAATAAAGATATTTTTTTTAGAATAAAAAACAAACTTTCAAGATTTTTCAAATTTTACTAAAACATTAAATTCTGTGCCAAAAAATTTTTTTTCAGAATGCATAGTTAATTTGTCTAAAGCGTCTAAAGTAGTTGATATTGTTGGTAAAAAGATTTTTTGATAAGTAGGTCTAAATTCATAACTTTTATTGTCTCTTAAAATCCATTTTTTTATTGGATAATTAGTGCATCTAAATAAATTCTTTAATTTGTTCCATATTAGATTATGAATTTTATGTGGATAAAAAATATTTGTTATTTTTAATTCGGGATAAACAAAGGCTTCTAATTCTTTGAATCTTTTTAAATTGTAATATCGATGGTGTCCATATTTTAAAAATTCCTTTTTTGATGCAAGACCGTTTATTCTACCGGGTACAAATATAATAAGTTCACCTTTATTTTTTAAAACACGTGCACATTCTTTTATTACTGAAAAATCGTCTTTTATATGTTCTAGTGTATGAGAAGATATAATTGTATCAAAAAAATTTGATTCAAAGGGTAATTTTGTTGCATCACCAACTTTTAAAATTGCTTTTTTGTCTATTTGCCTAAATAAATTCTGAACAAAATTAATTGTTTTGCCTGAAATGTCTATGCCATGACAATTAAAATTTTGAAGGTCTATTAATAAGCTTGAAATCCCTGTGCCTATTTCTAATAAATTTCCTGATTTGTGTGAAATTTGAGAAATTATTGCTTTTCTTGTGCAAAAACTACCAACATCATATCTGTAAGTTGCAAAATCTTGCCCCGAAAAATAATTATCATAAAATTTTGTCGAATTTATTTTCATTACTAAGTTCTCCATAATCGTTATACAAGTTTTTATTAAAAATAGTTTTTTTATCTATTTCTTTTAATTGCTTATTTTGCAATAAAAAAATTTTATCCATATTTTCAATAAAAGATAATCTGTGAGAAATTATAATAATTGTTTTATCTTTTCCAATTTCTTGTAAAGTTAATCGTATCATTTCTTCAGATTCATGGTCTAATGAAGATGTAGCTTCATCAAAAATTAAAATTTGCGGGTCTTTTAAAAGTGCTCGAGCAATAGTAATTCTTTGTTTTTGGCCACCAGATAGTATGTTGCCATTTTCGCCAACAATTGTTTGATATTGTAGAGGCATTTTTTGAATAAATTCATCGGCATGAGCAGCTTTACATGCGTTAATTATATCTTGTTCGGTCTTGTTTTGTTGTGAATAACTAATATTTGCAAGAATAGTGTCATTAAACAAAAATGTTTTTTGCCCCACATATCCTATTTGATCTCTTAAATTTTTTAATGGAATTTGTGTTATATTATGATTATTTATTAAAATTTTACCAGAACTTGGGGTAATAAACCCGAGTAAAAGATCACATAAAGTGCTTTTGCCTGAACCAGATGGGCCAATAAGGCCTATTTTTTCGCCTTTGTTAATTTCCAAATTTATATTCTGCAAAACTGGAGTGTTAGTGTTATAGCTAAAAAATAAATTATCGAATTTAATTAAATTAAATTTATCTTTAATAATTAAATTATTTTGTTTATGCAAAGTTGCGGGATAAACTTTTTCCATCAAATCAAAAACTCTATCTCCGGCAGCTAATGCATATTGTATTTCTGAATAAACGTTTATCAGCCTTTTTAATGGTTGATAAGCTAATAAAATTGCAGCAAAAAAAGCTGTTATTTGACCTGGCGAAGAAGTTCCAGCCATTATTTGTTGAGCTGCTACATAAAAAACTGCGCTGCTACCAAACATTGCAATTGTTTCTATAAAGGCTGGTGCCAAAGATTCTATGTGAACGTTGCGCATTATGGAAGAAAAACATTCGGATAAATTTTTGTTTAATCTGTTAATTTCTATTTTTTCTCCATTAAAAGCTTTAACTTCACGAATTCCAATAAAAACTTCCTGCAAGCTACTACTTATATTGCCCATACTTTTTTGAATATTTATAGAAGCAGATTTTATAGATTTTCCCATTTTTTTTATACAAATTCCTATTGCTGGACCAACGATTAGCATTAAAAGAGAAAGTTTCCAGTTTTGTGTAAATGCTACGCCAAGCAAAACTATAGCCTCAAAGAAACTACGAACACCATTTTTAATCGAAGAAGATGATGCGTTTTGTATCATCTGGATATCATTTAAAAAATGAGACATTAACTGTCCGGTTGTGTTTTTTTGAAAAAAAGATATTGGAAAATATATAACTTTGTTAAATAAATCTTGCCTGATATCGTTGATAACTTTGTTGCCCACAAAATTCATGTAATAGTTTGATAAATACATGAATAAGCCTTTGAGCGCGAACAATAATAAAAAGCATAATATGAATGGGATTAATAGTGAGTTTATTTTTTTTACAAATACTTCATCTACTGCAAATTTAATAACATAAGTTGGTGCACCAGAAGCTAAACCATATAATGATGCCGTGGCACCAGAAATAAGTAAATAAGTCCAATATTTTTTCGTATAATTTAAAATTTTTTTTAAGCTGTTATTCATAGCTGGAAATTTAACATGTTTTAATCTTTATATATAGGAAAATTTTTACAAAATTGCTCTACTTTTATTTTGAGTTTATTTAAAAAATCGTCATCGAACCTATTTTTTATTGCATCGTCAATAAAATGAACAATGCTACAAGCATGAGTTTCAACAAAGCCCCTAGTAGTAATTGCTGGAGTGCCGATTCTGATTCCACTGGGATTTGTTGGAGGTTGCGTATCAAATGGAATGGTATTTCTGTTCAAAATTATATTGCATTTCTGTAAAAGTTGTTCAACAACTTTGCCTGAAAGTTTTTGTGTTTCTGGTAAATTGTCTTTTTTATTTTTATCTTGTAGGTCTATTAAAAATAAATGATTATCTGTGCCACCAGATACAACTCTATAACCAAGTTCTGTAAAAGTTTGTGCCATAGCTTTTGCATTTTTTATTACTTGTTCTTGATATTTTTTAAATTCTTTTGTTTGAGCTTGTTCAAATGCTATTGCTTTTGCGGCTATTACATGCATTAATGGTCCACCCTGAATTCCTGGCATTATTGCCTTATCTATTTTTTGTGCAAATTCGGCTTTGCAACAAATAAAACCGCTTCTAGGACCTCTTAAAGTTTTGTGTGTTGTGCTGCTAATAAAATCTGCAAAAGGTATTGGGCTTGGATGTAATTCTGCTGCAATAAGCCCTGCAATATGGGCCATATCAACTAACAATAAACAATTATTGTTAGTTGATATTTTGTGTAATTTTTCAAAATCAATTGTTCGGGAATATGCAGATGCTCCTGCTACTATAATTTTAGGTTTATGTTGTTGAGCTAAAATTTCTATTTCATCATAGTCAAGTTGTTCTGTTTCTGGACTTAACCCATATGGTACAAAATTAAAAATTGAACCGGAAAAATTTATTTTGTGACCGTGAGTTAAGTGTCCGCCGGCATTTAAAGCCATTCCCAAAACGGTATCTCCTGGTTTTAATTGGCTAAAATAAACGCCAAAGTTGGCACTCGAACCGGAATGTGGTTGGACGTTAGCATGTTCTGCGTTAAAAAGTTTTTTACACATGTCTATTGCATAGGTTTCTACTTTATCTACCACCTGGCATCCACCATAATATCTTGCTCCTGGGTAACCTTCTGCGTATTTATTTGTCAAAATAGATCCGGTTGCTTGCAAAATTTCTGGACTGGCATAATTTTCTGAAGCTATAAGATTGATTGTCTTTTCTTCTCTAATTTTTTCTTCTTTTATAAGTTCAAAAATATAGTTTTGCATTTTAAACCCCTAATTTAGTTATTGAAAGTAAATTATTGACGTATGCTATCAAGTTTTGACAAAATAAAAAAGATAAAATCTATTTTGGGTAATATAGCATAAAGATTGTTTATATTTTATTTTTTATTTTTAGGGGAGGGTTTTTTATTATGAAGAAGATAATCTTTTATACTTTATTATGCTTATTTTTGCTAACACCAAATTTTAATTTTTTGGGTGGGCGAGGTGGTGGTGAAAGTTTTGCAGGTGGTCTTGCTGGGGGAATGGTTGGTGGTTTATTAACTGGGGCAATGACCAAAGATTCTGGCAGTTCAAGAAGGGCTGAAGAGGAAGCAAGGCGAGCTCAAGATCAAACTGAACAATTAAGACGAGATCAAGAAAGAGAAGCTCGCAGACTGCAAGAGCATACAGAGCAATTGAGAAGAGAAAGAGAACAGGAAAAGTTGAGGGCTTTAGAAGAAAAGCTTACCGGACAACAAGGAAGTAAGCAGGTTACAACTATTTTAATGATCTTATTAGCAATATTTTTTGCTGCAGTTGTTGCTTTAAGTTTTATGATTTTTAGAAAACATGGTAAGAAGGAATAAAAAAAGGGGGATTTTATGTTTATAAAAAATAAAATTTGTATTTTTATATTTTTAAGTTGTTTTTCAGGCGTTTTAAGTGCCAGAGGCGGAGAAGCTTTTGCGGGCAGCATGTTTGGTAGTATGACAGGAACTATGTTAGGTTCTGCAATGACGCAAAAATCATCAAGTTCTGATGAAGGTTTGCGCGATAGAATTAGAGATCTACATGAAGCCTTAAAAACGTTTGATAGAAATGTTACAAAAAGATTTGAAATACTTGAAGAAAAAATAAAAGAGTTAGAGAAAGAGATTAAAACTTTAAAAAACAAAAAATAAAAAAGTATTATTTAGGCTTTTAAAAATATATTTTTGACTTTAGATTAAGTGTAAATTAAATTATTTATATTTAATCTAAAGTTTTTATTTTTTTATAAATATAGAGGAGCATGAAAAGTGATTTCGACGTCAGATTTTAAGCGTGGATCTACAAAAATATTATGGAATAATGAACCGTGGCTTGTTGTTGAATTTCATCATGTAAAGCCTGGCAAAGGTGGCGCTTTTGTGCGTACCAAATTAAAAAATTTAATAACAGATCGTCTCTTAGAAGAAACTTTTAGATCTGGAGAAAAATTCCCTGAAGCAGATCTTGAAAGTAAAAATATGCAATTTTTGTATGCAGACGATTTTTATCATTTTATGGATCAAGAAACATTTGAACAGGTTGATTTTGATGAAAATCACATAGAATCTATAAAAAAATATCTTAAAGAAGGTGAAATTTATTCAGTTCTTTATTTTGAGGGTAAACCGATTTCCGCCGAACCTCCAATGTTTATGGTTTTAACTGTTAAAAATACAATTCCTGGTGTAAAAGGTGATACTGCTCAGGGTGGCAGCAAGCCTGCAACTTTAGAATCAGGGATTGTTGTTTCTGTGCCTTTATTTATAAACGAAGGCGATAAAATTAAAGTAGATACAAGACAAAATAAATATATAGAAAGAATAATCTAACATGTCAGATTATGATATAAATTTTGATGAATCTATTCCCTATAAAATTAAATCTAGAAGAGAAACTAGATCTTTAGTTTTTCACGTTTTATATGCTGCAGATAGATTTGATTATACTATTGATTTTGATGACTTGATTGATGAATTCAGAACTGGCTTTAATATCGAGATTGCGCCTGATTCTGATATTATCAGGATGTCTAAAAATATTATTGATAGTCGACAAGAGTTAGATAATCAAATTAAGCCATTATTAAAAAACTGGAAAATAGAACGATTAGGCTGCTGTACCTTGCTCATTTTAAGATTGGCTATTTGGGAATTAATGCAAAAAGAAATTCCACCGTCTATTATAATTAATGAAGCTATAGAGTTGGCAAAAGGTTTTGCTGAAAAAGATGCCTATAAATTTATAAATGGCATTTTAGATGAATATTGCAAAATTAATAAATTATACGATCAAGATAAAGAGAAGCCAGAAAGTTCGCATTCTTGCGAAGAATTAGAAGACAAGGAGAAGAAGGGGAAGAATGACCAATCTTGAAGCAAGAATAAATAATTTAAAAAATATTAAAAATAACAAAAATCCTATTTTTTTTATTATGGGGCCATGTTGCATGGAAAGCGAAGAACACGCTTTAAAAATGGCCGAATTTTTAAAGAAGCTATCTG
>JAIPGX010000051.1 GCA_021735465.1 Candidatus Babeliales bacterium
GGCCAATTCATAATCCAAATAACATTTGGAAAATATCTCTTGTTGATCCACGCAAAAAAATAGACAAAGCTTTAAGATATCCACGAGTTACCAGAAGCCAAAACCCAAATGCCATGGCTCAATCAGGCCTTAACGGTCTTTTTTGGATAAGCATTAAAGATGATTTTATTTTGGTCGGATCAGGATACCAACCTGGTCAAAACATAATTTTATCAAGAAAATTGCCTGAAAAATTTTTGGGCAAAATAAATTATATGGGTTTTAGCAGCAATAAACTTTATGCTAGTTACACAAATATACTTACAGGAAATCCTATAGATATAAAACAATCAAATAAAATTTATAAAGAAACAGGCGAAAGTATCTCGTCATCTGGCGATTTTAGTTGGCTTGCTAATTTTCCGCTAAGAAGTTCTCACAAAGGTTCTATTATCACTAATATAAAGGCAGATAAAAATGCTCAAATTGCATTTTCAAGCAGCCCTGATAATGCTGGAATAAAATATGTTTTAGAAATTGGCGGTCAAAATAATCAAACTATATCAATAAGCAAAAAAATTAAAAATAAACTTCAAGAACAATACAAAGTTTATTTGCCTCAAGTAATAACAAAAGAAAATAATTTATTCCAAATCAGTGTTGATGATGGACTCTTTCTAGTAACAAGAAATAAAAAATTACTTTTTGCATGGCAAGACCCTAAGGCACCAATTGATGTAGAATATAATGTTATTGGTTTTGGGGCAAAAGACAGTTCTGCTGAATTCTCTAATATAAAAATTGCCGCTTCTATTAAATTAGAATATCGAAGAACAGAAAAAGAATATAAACAAATTTTAAGTGGTTTTACTCAATCTTATATGCTGCCCTTTTTGCTTATTTCACCCTTTGAATATTGGTTGCAACAAGTAAGAAATTCTATAAGAATCATCGACCCTATTTACAATCCCGTAGGATGGGATGTTTTTGATATGCCTGAAGCAGGGGCACATTTTTTAAGAGTCACAATTGAAGGTACTGGTCAACCTAGATTCGACAAAGCTGAAGATTCAAAGGGACACCTTGCAGAACATATTATTAATATTGGTTGCGATACGCTTGGAAATATAGGCCAGCGTTTAACTCAATCAGCCGGAAAAGACCAAGCGGCAGCACAACAAGCTGGAAGCCAAGAAGAAGCAGTTGCGCTAAAAGCAGGTTCAGCCAAAAAAGCAGTTGTCGGAGCTATTTCATCTATCACAGCTAACCTAACCCAAAAAATAGTTGCAAAAGTATTTGAACCAACCACGGGAATTTATACCGAACAAACTGTAGCAGCTACAGCATCAGGCAAAACAAATGAGGCAATTAATCAAAGTAGTCAATTAATACAACAATATTTTGATCAAATAGATAATTTAGAAAAAGAAACTGCAGGTTTTGGAGGAGGAGCCGATCCTGAAAAACAAGTGGCCAATTTTTTAATAAAAATAAATTTAAGTAATAGAATTATTGATAATATGATATCTTCAGAAAATGTATCAAGAGAAAACAGAAATAGAATGTTGCGTAATCTTGATTCTTTATTTAACGAAAGCAAAAATCAACCACCTTCAGCTTACCTTCCATTAATAAGTTTATTCGTTAAAGCTTATGACAATCGATTCCTGCTAAATCCAGAAAATCCAAAATTTGACGGATTACGTGGGGAATTATATACCAAGAGAAATATGTTGGCACGAAGATTATTTGCTGGTTTAGCAAATAATGCAATTGAAGAAATAGAAATTCAAGCCAGTCACGGAGAGCCCGTATGGTTTGATAAAGAACTTCCTGAGCCAAATAAGGGTTCGATATTTTTTGAAGGCTCTGGACCAGGCAACATTATTATCGTTTTTCATAACAAAACAGATCGAATCAGAAAAATGCAAGAGGCAACAGATTTAATCTTAGTTAATATCGGTGCCTTTGATAACACTAAAACTGTCATATGCTCTGATAGTAATATGCAAGTTGAAAGTTTTGTTACAGCCGAACAAGAACCTAATGCAATAGCAAATGAAGTAAATTTTAGAAAATATATTGTAAGTTATAATAATGGTAAAGTAATATTTGGCATAATAAAAGATGATGGTTCAATAAAAGAAGTTCTGTCCTGGCAAGATAAGTATCCATTAAAAAATATAAAATATGTTGGTTTTAGTAGTTGGGATGCACCAATAAAATTAAAAAATATTAAAATTGGACCACCAATTGAAGAAATGGGTAAACAAAAAATACAAAAACAAAAATAAAATTTTTTTATTAGGGGAGTAAATAATGAAAAAAGTTTCAAAACTTATTTTTATATTATTTGTTAGCATAGTGGCTAGCTTGCTAACAAACACAAATTTTCTTTATTCAGCAGAAGAAGGCAAATGGGCTGTCATTAAAAAAATCGTTAATCATGGCAAAGAATATTACATTCTATTTGATATCTATTGGCCATCTCAACAAGAAGGTAATAGATGGCTCGGCAATCCACCAACCCTTTTGAAGAATAGAGAAATTATACTTCCTGGACAAGTAATAAGAATTGCTAAAAGTAGTTATTTAGATTTTTTTTATTTAGAAGTACCTCAGTTGGGTGTTTCTCTTGGCATACCCGATGAAAACCGCATTCGTTTGCGTGGTGTTGGGACTAAGTCTGAAGATTTACAATTGACTAGTGGAAAAATTCTCAACCTAAACCCAATGCAAGGAGTTGGTACTGCATGGCTAAAAGACCCAATTCTAAACAAAAAATCTATATCATTTTTTGCACAATCTACTGATCAAGACCAAATAGTATTTGGGTCCGAGCTTGGGCCTAAATATTTATTAAAAGTTGTTTTGGGCCAAAATGAATCTAAAATTATTACATATGATGAAGAATTGGCTGAACTAGAAATTACTCAAAATAACGAAGCTTTAATATCTTATGGAGACAATATATATCTCACAAATGAAAAAACAGGCAATGTTCTTTATTTTAATCCTACAAATAAGGCCAAGACTATTGATGCCAAAACGGCAAAAACTGATATAAATAAAATTAAAACAGATAAAAATTATCAATGGCAAATTTTACCAAAACCGGTAAAAGACGATATCAATATTTTAAAAGATGGAATTTCTTTTTTCTTATACTCTAATGGCTATTTAACACGAGGTGATTTTGGTGAAGCAAGAGTCTTGGATAAAGAATGGTTTAATAGTAAATTTTTTATAAAAAAATTAGACACATCTAAAGACGAATTTATTAAAGATGGTGATCGAATTAAGATTCTTTCTGTTGTAAAAGATGGCTGGCTTGTTGAAGAAAAAAATGGTCTTGCAGGAGTTAAATGGCCAATCCATAATCCAAATAACATCTGGAAAATATCTCTTGTCAATCCCCGTAAAAAAATAGAAGCTGCCTTAAGATATCCAAGTGTTACCAGGAAACAAAATCCTAATGCCATGGCACAACCTGGGCTCAAAGGCCTTTATTGGATAAGCATCGAAGATGACTTTATTTTGGTCGGATCAGGATACCAGCCTGGTCAAAACGTAATTTTATCAAGAAAATTGCCTAAAAAATTTAAGGGGAAATTAAATTATATAGGCTTTAGCAGTAATCAGACAGGTGCTGATTATGCAAATATTTTAATAGGTACTCCAATTTCTATTAAAGAAACTACAAAAATTTATAAAGATACTCAACAAAATATATCAGTTTCTAGCGGCTTTCAATGGCTTTCAAATTATCCATTAAGAAGTTCTAATAGAGGCTCCATAATCGCCAACATAAAAGCTGATAAAAATATTGAAATTGGTTTTTCCGAAACCCCAGATGGTTCTAATTTAAAATATATTTTAGAAATTGGAGGACAAAATAATCAAACAATATCTATAAGCAAAAAAATTGGAACAAAAGTTGTAGAACAATATAAAGTTTATACACCAGACCCACCAATAACACAAAAAGAAAATAATTTATTCCAAGTAAGCGTGGACAATGGACTCTTTCTTGTAACAAGAAATAAAGAATTACTTTTTGTCTGGCAAGATCCTAAAGCAGAAAAAAAATATAACTTTATTGGTTTTGGCGCCAAAAATAGCAATGTCGAATATTCTAATATAAAAATCGCACCATCTATTAGATTAGAATATCGAAGGACAACTAAAGAATACAAACAAATCTTTAGACACTCCCAAGAAGGCATTTTACAACTTTTCAAACTTATCACGCCTTTTGAATATTGGATTCAACAATCAAGGCACAATTTAAGAATAGTAGATCCTATTTATCACCCTACTGGTTGGGATGTTATAGGTATGGAAAAATGGGGAGCGCATCTTTTTAGAATTGATATTAGTGAATCTGGCCAACCTAGTATTAAATATGTTGAAGACCCTAAAGGTAGTATTTTAGAGCAAATTCTTAACATTGGCGCTGACACACTTGGAAACATCGGAGAAGCGGTTAGCGAGGTTCCGGGGGCAGCGGCAATAGCAGGAATTGCTATGTCTACTGGAGCTGATCTTACCAAAAATATAGTTAATCTAGTTACTCGTCCTACAACAGGAATTTATACTGAAGATCCTACACTTGCTACAGCCGCTGGCAAGCCACGCACTGAAGTTGATGCTGCAAACCAACGCATACAACAAATTTTTAATGAAATAGATGAAATAGATAAAGATACCTATTTAGATCCAACAGTAAAATATTCCAAAAAAATTGAGAAAGTTGCTCAAATAATAGATAATCTCATCTCTCCAGAAAACGTAACCCCACAAACAAGAAATCAAAATTTACGTTATTTAAATAGTTTATTCGCGGCAAGAAACATACAACAACAAGCAATGCAAGCAGCACCAGAACAACCGGCTGCTGCGCCAGAACAAAAAGCAATTCCAGAGCAACAGACCTCCGCACAGCAGATAGCAGCCGCACAACCACCAGCAGCTCCACAGCCAGCCGCACAACCACCAGTAGCTCCACAGCCAGCAGCACAACAGGGTACAGATCAACAGTCAGTATTTTATGGTCCCTTAACAAATTTATTTATTAGTGCTTATGATAATAGATTTTTATTAAATCCAGAAAATCCAGAATTTACAGGACTACGCGGAAACTTATACGGCAAAATAAATAAACTATCAGAAGAACTTTTTAACGCCTTAAAAAACAATTTAATCGATGAAGTTGAAATAAAACCTTTTCATGGCGAGGCTATTTGGTTTGGTAAATTACCAAAATTAAATGAAGGATCAGTATTTTTCCAAGCTCGAGGTCAAAAAGATATTTTTGTTATTTTCTATGATACAACAGCTAGAATCAGAAAACTACACGAAGCTACAGAACTTGTTCAAATAAATATAGGGGGTTGGGATAACACAAAAACTGCAATATGCTCTGATGGAAATGGACAGGCTGAAAGCTGGATCACTGCAAGAGAAGAGCCGGATGCAATGGCAAATGGCATAACATATAAACAATATTTTTGTAGTTATAATAAAGGTAAGGTAAAATTCGGCACAGTAGAAGGCGACAAAATTAAAACAATTTTAGAATGGCAAGATCCATATCCATCAGGAAAAGTAAAATATGTAGGCTTTAGTTGTTGGAATTCCCCAATATATTTAAAAAATATTGAAATAGCTCCACCAATTGAAGAAATAGAAAAACAATTAGCAAGCAGGAGCATAAAATCATGAAAAAAATATTTTTGTTTATTTTATTTTATTCTACTTTTCTGGGCGCAAGAGACGAAATGGGAAGATGGGTAATGCTTGGCACAGCAAGAAACGGAAACCAAACTAATCCTATGTCCTTTGATATAAGATTCAATGAAATTGAAGATGTAACGCAACCTTATGGTTGGCGCTTTGGTGAGCCATGGCCAAGAATAGCTGGAGGCGATTTTATAAATGTGGGTCAAATAATTTCAATAGGACCAAACAAATCATTAGATCTTCAAAACACCGTAATTCCACAAGCAGGATCAAAAGGACACCCAAGTGAAAAAAGAATTGAATTTAAAGGCGTTGGTGAACAAACAAATGAATACGGTGGTCTAGAATACTTTGAAATTTCTCCAGGCACAATGTTAAAACTGGATGCTTTAAGAGGAAAAGCTTTCGCTTGGCTTATACAATCAATATCTAATAGGGCAGTTTCTTTTTGGGCACAAACTGAAGGAAAACTTGAAATAGCAATCGGGTCCCAAATTGGACCCGATTATTTACTTAAAATAATTCTAGGTCAAAAAAAATCAAAAATAATTACAAAAGAAGAGGAGCAAGAAGAATTTGCAATAACAGAAGATAATAAACAATTAATTAAATATACAGATCAAGTTATATTACAAAATATTAAAACAGGAAAAGTTTTAAGTTTCAATTATGTAAAAAACATAATTGAAAGTGGAGCATATTCAGAAAATCTAAACAAAATCCCTAAAAAAAGTATTTGGACAATAAAACAAACATATAAGCCTTATAAACAACAGGATAAAAAAAAAGACGTTTTTTTAGAACATGGCAAAACAATAGCTCTTTTTAATGATGATAAATATCTCAGTGGTAGATTTGGTGGCGCTACAAGCTTAGAACCTGTACTTTTAGATTGGGAAAAATGGACAATTCAAAAAATAGATTCATCTAATTCTCATATAAAAAACGGGGATATAATTAAACTTCTTTCTGCACATCAAGCGGGATATTTAGTTTTTGATCCCAATGACATAGCCGCAAACAGATGGCCCCAACAAAATCCAGATAACATTTGGAAAATAATGCTTGCACAAGCTCCAGAACAAAAAATTTACCAGCGCAAATATCCTTTAATAAAAAAAGAAGAAAACGCTAGAGCTATGGCAACACCTGGATTTGAAGGTACTTATTGGATTAGCATAATAGATAATTATTTATTTGTTGGATCTGGATATAGACCAGGTGAAGATTTATTTTTTTTCAAAGCTTTACCAGAAAGCATCAAGGGTCAAACAAATTTTATAGGTTTTGGATGTAAAAATAAAAAAGCCTTCTATTCAAACTTTATGTTATCAGATCCTATAGATACAGTTTTACCCAAAGAAAAATATACAGACATACCAGAAATAAAACCAACAGCTCAATTTCAAATTCTTGAAAATATGCCATTAAGAATTTCTACAAAAGGCTCTGTATCTTTTCAAGCAAAATCCCAAGAACCAATATACATAGGTTTTTTTGAAAAAAATGATACTGAAAGCTTAAAATACAAAGTGGCACTCGGAAAAGACAACAATACTAGTGTTGCTATTTATAAAGATAAAAAAGAAAGCCCAATATTTAAGACCTATACACTTGAAAAAAATATTTTGTCTAATGATAAATTTGATGATTTCCTGATCAGCATAAATGATGGATTAATTACAGTATTCAAAGATAGAAAACTTATTTTGGCCTGGCAAGATTCAACTCCAGCTAAAAGTTATCAAAATGTGGGCTTAAGTACAAAAGATGATAATGCAAAGATAAAAAATATAGAAATCTCTGCTCCTATAACGGTTGAATCTCAAAAAATGGAACGTGAATATAGAGAAAAAATCCAAGCACATCAAACAATAGATAATGTTCATTTAAAATTAGTTGCACCGTACACTTATTGGCTTAGGCAATCTGGCTTTAATTTAGAAATAGAAGATCCGGTTTATACAAACAGAACTTGGAAATTATTTGCCTTAGAAAAAATGGGTGAACACAATATCATGGTTTCAATTTCAAAATCTGGGATCCCAGACATTCGGTATAAACATGACCCAACCGGGCATCCCTTAGAAAAAATATTACGTATCGGAGCCAATGTTCTTGGTGGAACAGGTGCTGCATTATCACAAATACCTAATCCCAAGGTACAAGCTGCCGGGCTTGTTACCGGCATCGCAGGCCAAACATTAGGAAGTTTCACTGACGCGTTTTTTGCTGAAACAAAGAGAATTTATACTGAGGAAAGTAGAAAAATTCAGGCAGAAAGTATTGAAGAGGCTAAAATTAAAGTTTATACGGAAAATA
>JAIPGX010000052.1 GCA_021735465.1 Candidatus Babeliales bacterium
AAAAAAGCTTTATCTAATAATTTACAAATTAATGTTTTGCCCTTGCCTGAGTATGGCGGGGTTGTAGATGGTGTAGGAGACTTTAAGCAATTTAAAGCTTATGTAGATAAAAACGAAGTTTTTGTTAATGAACCTATTTTATTTAACTTGCAAATAGAGGGTAAAGGTAATTTAGATCAGATTGTTGCGCCCAAGTTAAAATTGCCTAATAGTTTTAGGTCTTATGAATCTAAAACAGATGTAGAACAGGATTTGGTAATAGATTATTTGGGAGGCAAAAAAAAGTTTGAATATGTTTTGCAAATACCTCAAAAAGGTGAATATCAAATTCCTGCACAAGCTTTTACTTATTTCGATACACAATCTAAACGCTATAAAACATTAAAAACTAGCAGTTTAAAGTTGAATATAAAAGAATCTGAACAAATAAGAGAACAGGCAAATAATAAAGTTGAAATAAAAGAACAAGATAATTCTAATAAAAATAACTTAGAATCTAAGCAAGATATAAATTTTATTGAAGAAAATATTCAAGATTTTTCTGAAAATCAAAAAAGCTTTTTTTTAAAAATTTTTGCAAATTTAAATAGTTTGAAATTTCCAGGTATAATTTTTTTAATTTTATTGCTTTTGCCTGTTTTGTTTTCATTTAAAAAATATTTAAAACCTGTTAAAAAAGTTGCTAACAAGCTTTTTTTAAATAAATTTAAAAAAACAAAAACTTCAAGTAAATTATTAAAAAAATTAGAAGAAATAATCGAAAAAAAGCAAAAAGAAAAACTTTATCAGTTTTTTTTAAATTATTTATCTTTTAAATTTGATATTCAGGAAAATACTATGAATCAAGATTTGATACAAGAAATGTTGTTGAAAATTAATTGGAATCACGATAAAATTAATAAATTTTTAAATTATTTAAATGAATGTGCAGGAGTTTCTTTTGCAGCTAAATTAAAAACTGGTCACGCTACTATTGAAAATGAAAAGTTACTTAATGCAAGTAAATATTGGTTTTTTTATCTAGAATCTGAGAATAATAGGGGATAAGTATTTATGTACTTTAATAATATTTTTAAAAAATTTTTTTTAAGTTTTATATTTTTTAGTTTAATTATTTGCTTGCAGGCGCAAACAGATCAAATAAATAATATACAAACAGATCAAGAATTATTTTTGCAAGCAAATTCTTATTATAAGCAATCTGATTATCAAAAAGCCTATGATTTATATAAAAAAATATCAGATAAAAATTTTGCTGTTAATTATAATTTAGGTAATTGCGCCTATAAATTAGATAAGCTAGGTTATGCACTTTTATATTGGCGTCGAGCACAAAAAGATTGTAGCATTTGGGATCAACAAGAATTATTAGATAATATTTATTTATTGAAGCAAAAATTGGCTATCTTTGATTCTGATAAATTTTATAAAAATAATTTATTTTTTTATAAATACAAGAACTTATTACTTTCTTTTTTTAAGAATCTCCCTATCATTTATTTACAATTAATTTTTTTATTATTATGGTTCTTTTTATTTTTATATATTAGACGTTTATATAGAGCTAAAAGAAAATTTTTAATTTTTATTCTATTTTTACTGATTACTATTTCAGGCATTTTATTGATACTAAGATATAATCTAGAACATAAAAAATATGGCATTGTTGTTCAGCAAAAAACTGAACTTTTATCTGGTCCGGGTAAGAATTTTGCACAATTAAGTATGTTGCCTCAAGCTAGTGAATTTATAATTTATAAAGAATCTGATGGATATTATAAAATCAAATTTTTGAAATCAATTGGCTGGGTAAACAAAAAAGATGTTGAATCTGTTTTTTGAAAAATTATTTATTAAAAAATTTAAAAATAAAACAAAAAAGATAATTATTTTAAATTTTTTAATAATTTTATTTTTTTTTAATTTAAATGCTAATTTTGTTAGTTTAAATCACGCTTTTGAGCAAATAGATAAACTCCCGTCTTCTAGGTCTTGTTTATCTTATGCTAAACCTGATTGTCTTAATTTAGGCGATTTAACCAAATTTATTAATCTTTTTTTACGAAATTCAAAAAATATAACTAAAAATTTTTCTAATAGTTATTATGTAGAAAAAATTAAAATAAAAGAAGATAGTGAAATCTGTTTTATTGGTGATCTTCATGGTTGTGTAGATTCTTTAGAAGATCTACTAAAAGATGCAATACCCAATAATTATTTAGATTTTAATAGTTTTAAAATATTAAAAGAAGATTTTTATATAGTTTTTTTAGGCGATTATACTGATAGAAATTGTTACGGTTTTGAAACGTTATGCTTAATATTAAAATTGGCTATTGCCAATCCTGATAAAGTCCTTTTATTGCGTGGCAATCATGAAAATATAGATATGTTGGTTGAAGATAATGACTTTAAAGAAGAACTTTATCGTAAATTTTCTTCTTTACGAGTAAATATAAATTTTGCTATTTCTAAAATTTCAGAATTTTATAAATCTTTACCTGTTGCCCTATTTATTGGTGCTGAACATGGTGAGCAATATTTGATGTGCTGTCATGGTGGTATCGATTTAATATTTGATTTGGATTCGTTTTTAGGTATAGATAATTCTCAAAAATTTTGTGAAGTATCTCAATATAGTGCTATAAATTTTATTTGGACAGATTTTTGCCAACGAAATCCTGGTGTCATAAGAGTGCAATCTATTACAGCTGATTTCATGAATAATTTTTTTAAAAGAGCAAGAAATAATGTTCAAGCAATTTTTAGAGGGCATCAACATGAAGCATTTGGTTTAAAGATGCTTTTTATGCCTTCAATATTTTATGCACATTATTTAAATTCTCCGTATTTTCCTGAATCAGGGATTTTTCATTGGAAAAAGGTAGTAAAAAATGAAGATCAAGAAAGTATTGAAGGTTTTAGGATAGGGGATTATTTACCGATTTTTACTATATCGTCCGCATCATCGTGTCCATTTTTAATTGGTAATCAATATGATTGTTGTGTTTTTCTTAAAATTAATAGATTTATAAACAATTCTAGATTAAAAGTTTATGAAAAAGAACATATATTTAAAAATTTAGACCAAAGTCAAATAGAGCAATTTGATGAAGCTTTTGATACGAATTCTATTACCAAAATAAAAGACACAAAATGGTGCCCTTGTTGCACCATTTTGTGAAAATCAAGTTTTGTGAAAATTTCATAGTTTCAGAAGAAGTCTAAATTGTTGTTTAAAGAATATTTTGCATTTTAAGCCAGGTAATTCTTGTGATATCATTAAATATGTTATCTAATTTTTTTGAAATATCGCTCTTAGATAAATTTTGTACTTGTTCTTTAAGCTCTCTTGTTCTGTGTGCTACAACTCTTATTTCGCCTTGAAGTTTGTTTGCAAATTTTACAGCCTCTTCTTTTTCTTTTGTTTGACGTATTAATTCTCTTTTTAGTGTTTTTAATTCACTTTCAAGAGCACGAATTTCAGAAGCTCCTGTTCTTCCTGAAGGTGCGCTTCGTGCTGCGCGTAATTGATCTTCTAATTCTTTATTTCTTTTTTTTAGTGCATTAAGTTCTTCTTGAAAGCTTGGCTTAACTCTCTTTGGTATTTTTGACCTTCTATATTCTCTTTCAATTTCAAATTCTCTACGCGTTTCGTACTTTTGCTCTTCGGGTGATTTTTCTACTGGTAAAATAAGATTGTTAAAAAAAAATAAGCCTAATAAAAATGGATAAATTTTTGTGGGGATATAAAATTTGGATGCCATAATTTCGCCTTTCTCCTATAAATTGGTTTTAAGAAATTAAAAAATAAAATTATAATTTTTATGTTTTAATATATTTTTATAATTTATTTGATTTATAAAAATCAAGATATTGGAATTTAAGATTTTTTTACAACTCTTGTACAACCCAGTCAGACTCAAGAATATTTTTTTCTTTTAAATCAAAATTTAAACCAATAAGAACAAGTTTTTTATTTTCAAGCCTAAATTTTTCATAATATTTTCTATCATGAATTTGATCAAGTGCTTTATCTGATGTTTTGTTTATTTTGAATTCTATAATATAAACATGTGTATTTGTTTTGACGACAGCGTCAATCCTGCCAATATTAGTTCTATTTTCTACTTGCACGTTTGCACCAACAAGTTTCATGGTCACATAAAAAATAGATTGATAATATTTTTCTATGCCCATTTGTTTTTCATGACTAAGCGTCTTTTTTTTCGCAGAATTTATTTGTATATCATATGGTATGCTTGCAAAAAAAGTATGGATTGCTTTGAAAAAATCTTCTAAATCGTTTGAAAATAAAGTACTTCTAAATTCTTCTATATAATTAGAATATTTGGTTACCTCAAGTTTTGTCATGCTTTCTATAATATCTTTTGTAAAAGAAAGCCTTACTTCCTGATTAGGGTAACCCAATGTAAAATTGAAAGTTTTTTTATTATAATCCGTTATTGTTAAATATCCTGTTTGAAAAAGTAAGTTTTCAAGTGGCACATGTCCTATTTCATATTTACACATATTGCCCTTATTAATTTCGGCTTTTTCTTCTAATTTTAATATTGGATAATCTTGTTCTTTGATTAAATTAATTAAAAAAGTAGGCGTTCCGGATTGAAACCAATAATTATCTATACTTTGCATATCTAAAGCCAATAAAATAGAAAAAGGGTTATATATTTTATAACTCTCAGGAAGATCATTTGATCTGCCCTCCGTCTTGTCTGTCGTAGCCTTGGCGGAGTCGGAAGCTACCGGTCTGTCTGCCATGGCTTTAGGTTCGGGAGCGGCGTAGGGGGGTTCTTGGAAGCAATAACCATCATACCATTCTGTTAGTTCTTGAATTATTTGTTCGTTTGTAATCTGTTTTTTTTCAGCAAATCGCGTTATATAATCTGTAAA
This sequence comes from Candidatus Babeliales bacterium, assembly GCA_021735465.1. Classification (GTDB taxonomy): domain Bacteria; phylum Babelota; class Babeliae; order Babelales; family UASB340; genus JAIPGX01. The sequence continues at coordinate 4,915 of JAIPGX010000052.1, forward strand.
ATTTTCTAAAATCTCTTTTTTGGTATAACCAAAACTTGTAGAAACTCTTTCATCCAGAGATATATCTTTCAGATTATTCATACTAGAAAATATTGATGTTCTTGAAAATTTGCTTACACCTGTTATAAATATAAAATTTAAGTTTTCGCTACAAGTTTTTACCGTATTATAAAAAGCTTGTAAAACTTCTCTTAATTCTTGAGCTAAATCTAATTTGGTTATATTTGCTACCAAAGGGTAATCATATTCATCGACAATTAAAACGGGGTTATTTTCAAAATTTTTAGCTAATTCTTTTATTAGAAATTCAATTTTACTATTTAAGATTTCTCTTCCAGATAAATTGATATTATATTGGTTGCCAATATCTATTAACTTTTGATTTAAATTAATTAAAAAATTCTCTTTACTATCATGAGCAATGCCAGAAAAACTAATTTTTATAATTGGATGTTTTTTCCATTCATAATCACTATTATAAATATATAAACCCTTAAATAATTCTTTATTTCCGGCAAAAATTTCTTCAAAAGTTGAACATGTCAAAGATTTTCCAAATCTTCTTGGGCGGGATAAGAAATAAACTTGCCCACTTTTTATTAAATTATATAAATATTTTGTCTTATCTACATAAAGATAATCATTTTCTATTATCTGTCTAAAACCCTGAATGCCTATCGGCAATTTTTTTAATTTTTTTTCCATTTTACAATTCCTCTACAACCCAGTCAGACTCAAGAACATTTTTTTCTTTTAAATCAAAATTTAAACCAATAAGTACAAGTTTTTTATTTTCAAGCCTAAATTTTTCATAATATTTTCTATCATGAATTTGATCCATGCCTTCTTGTGCAGATTTATTGAATTTAAATTCAATAACATAAATATATTTATTAGTTTTAACAACAGCGTCTATATATCCTATATTTGTTTGATCTTCAACAACAATATCAACAATATCTGCGCCCAAAGATTTTAAAGTAAGATAGAAAATAGTTTGAAAATATTTTTCGTGTTTTATATGAATTTTGCAGGGTACGCTTGCAAAAAAAATTTGAAAAGTTTTAAATAACTTTTTTAAATCATTTTGATTTAATGCGTTTCTGAATGTTTCAATGTAATCAGAATATTTACTTCTATTAAGTTTTGCCATGCTTTCGATAATTTGATCTGTCATTGAAGAGCGAATTTCAAAATTGGGGTAGGATAAAGTGTAATTTCCTGTTGAAGAATTATAATCTTTTATAGTCAAATAACCTGTTTGAAAAAGTAAATTTTCTAATGGAACGTTATCTATTTCAAAGCTACCCATGCCACTATCTTTAATTTTTGCATTTTCTATATCAATCATAGGGTAATTTTTTTCTTTAATTAATTTTATTAAAAAAGTGGGCGTTCCAGATTGAAACCAGTAATTATCTATATTTTGCGTTTTTAATGCCAATAAAATAGAAAATGGATTATATATTTTATAACTTTGTTCTATTTCTTTATTGCTTGGTATTTGAAAACAATATCCATCATACCACTTGGTTAATTCTTGCATCATTTGATCTTTTGTTATCTGCTTTTTTTTAGCAAACCTTGCTATATAATCTGCAAAATTTTCCAAAATTTCTTTTTTTGTATATCCAAGCATTGTAGATACTGTTTTATCAAGAGAGATATCTTGTAAATTATTCATACTAGAAAAAATAGACGTTCTTGCAAATTTACTTACACCTGTAATAAATATAAATTTTAAAAATTTTTGAACATCTTTAAAAGTATCATAAAAACTTTTTAGGACATCTCTATTTTTTTGAGCCATTTCTAAATTAGTTATATGTTCAATTAATGGTTTATCATATTCATCTATAATAATTACAACCGGACCATGTTTTTCAAAAATTCCCTCAATAAGCGTATAGAATTTTGGGCCAATAGATGGTGCTTGTGAAATATCAATGTCATATTTTTTTGCTACAACATTTAAAAACCAAATTATATTTTTTTCTAATTCTTCATCGGTTTTATATCCAAGGGTGGTAAAACTTAGATGTATAACAGGATGTTTTTTCCATTCATAATCGCTATTATAAATATATAAACCCTTAAATAATTCTTTATTTCCGGCAAAAATTTCTTCAAAAGTTGAACATGTCAAAGATTTACCAAATCTTCTTGGGCGGGATAAAAAATAAACCTCCCCCTCTTGTATTAAATTGTATAAATACTCGGTTTTATCAATATAAAGATAATTGCTTTCTATTATTTTTCTAAAACCCTGAATGCCTACGGGCAATTTTTTTAATTTTTTTTCCATTTTATAAGTCTCCCGTTTTCTATGTTCAAAATATGCTTTTTTTATTTATTATAGCATAAAAATTAATAAAATCCCCTCCTTGCCCCCCTTATGCTCTTAAACTACTTTTGTTTTAAATTTAATAAATTTAAATAAAAAAGAGCTGGATTTTATATCCAGCTCTTACCATGATCAACTACTGTTTTTTTGAATTTTATAAATGTTTTATACTTCAGTCGGTTTAAAAGCTTTTTTTAAAAAATCTTTTAAAAGCGTGTTTTCTTCTTCTGCTATTTGCTGCCTGAAAAGTTGGGTGCCCTGCGTTAGTGATGCTTCAAAAGCTTCTTTATTAAATCGGGTGTTGCCTTTAGCAAATGCTATTATTTGATTCTTTGCTTGTCGGAAGAATGTCATAAGGATCGACGCTTTTTTAAACTTTAAAGCAGCGTAAAGCTGTTTTAGAGCGCCTTCATTATTATGTTCTTTTAATAATTCATTGTAATTGTTCAAAATAGAATCTTTTTGGGAAGATACATAAATATCTATGTCTTCAACACTAATCATAGTAAAAAGTGTTTTTTGATTTTCATTTAAATTGGTATTTAAATTTTCAAAAACGACATTAAGATATTTTTCATAGTCAATAAAAGTATTTATA
>JAIPGX010000053.1 GCA_021735465.1 Candidatus Babeliales bacterium
CCTATCATAGTTGCCATAGATACATAAAGTAAAACTATAATTGAAAAAATATTAAAAAAAATACCTGTTATTAAAATAAAAAAATTCATATAAATTCTAATAAAAAATTGCAAATTATTGATTAATAGGTTATCAATATTCTCTTGCAAAACATAAAAAGTCAAATGCTTGCATTTCTATAAATTGCATAATAGAAATAATTTGTTTTTATTATTTATCTTAATTTATTGAATAAATTTGTCAAAATCTTTACAATTATAAATAGAGGGAACATGATAAAAAACGCTTTAATAAATGTCGGGAGTAGCTCATGAATCAAAAAAATTTAAAAAATAAAGACTTTTTAGTCTATTTATTATCTTTTTTTACAGTAATAAGCTTCCCTTTTTTGTTTATTTTTAAATGTGATTTTTCTGAAAATAAATCGCAATCAAATATTGAAGCTAACATAGACCCTGAATTACGAGAAAAAAACTTATCAGGGGGTTATAATTATAATTCTATGCTAAATTCGATAAACAAATATAAAAATTTAGAAAAAAATTTTTGTACAAATTTTGTACTTTTTATTAGCGAAAAAGAAAATTACTCTAGGCTAAACAAAGTTTTTGAAAATCTAAAAGAAGAGCGACAAAATTTTAAAATTTATCTAAAAAACATAGATGTTTACTATAAAAAATATTCATGGAGCAGAAAGAAAAATTCATTAAAATACTACTTAAGAGTATTAGAAGAATCCATAAAAGACACAAAATACATGATGGAAAAATTTAAAAAAACTTAATAAAATTTAAATAGACTCTAAAAATTTAAAAACTTTCTTTTTATAAATATCCCAAAAGTATCTTCGCAAATGACCATGCCTGCATGTAGGAGCTATCCATAATTTTGCATAGCTATTTTGAATATTTCCAAACATAGAAAGAGTCTGACCTGGTGGAACAATCTCGTCAAAACAAGAATGTATAAAAAAAATCGGTTTTTTTAGATTTTTAAAATCTTTTAATAAATTCATGCTATAAACATCACAATCCGCAAAAAACTTAACAAATAGCCTAATAACTGGCAAAAACGGATATGTTGGCAAACTAGACTTTAACCTAAATGCATTATAAATAACGGTTTTTAAATCATAAAACGATGAATCTGTAATTAAAGCATCACACAAATCAGGTTCCTGCAGCATGGCCTTAAGACTAGCCGCCCCTCCCATAGAAATGCCTAAAATAATAAAAGGCTTTTTTATGAGTGCAATATTTTTATTATTTTCTACCAAATCTTTAAAACATTGAGCTGCCGCAATAACATCTTTATATTCTTGAAATCCTATCGTCCTGAATCGCCCTTGACTATTTCCATGAGCTCTGAAATCAAAAGCAAAAACATTAGAATCTGGAAACATATCAACAAAATCGTACATAAATTCTTTACGACTTCCATAACCATGACAAAGAAGAACATTGGATTTAGCTTTATCTTTTTTAAATAGACATCCGGAGAGTTTTAAACCATCTTTAGTTTTAAAACTGACAAATCTACAATTTTTGGTTTTCAATATTTCTTTATTTATTTGGCTGGCAATCTGAGACTGTTTTTTTCCATCCTCTAAAATTGGATCATAATAAAAAACCAATCTCCTCATTGCCATATAAGAAATTACTATTGTAATTATAAAACAAATTGGTAATAAAAATTTTATTGAAAATTTAAAAAATTTGATAAAAAATTTCTTCACAATAATTCACAAATTCACAGTTAAAATTAGAGCTTAAAGCCATCAAGATACAAATTTTTACCAGAAATAAAATGCCAGTGCATATGAAAAACTGATTGACCTGCACCCTCACCATTATTGGAAATTAAATTAAAGTCTACTTGTTTACCTGTAGAATCTTGAATATTTTTTGTTATTTCTTGAACTATTTTTACCATTTCTGTAACCAAATTAAAATCAGATTCTTGCAAATAATTAATATTTATCACATGTTTTTTAGGCAAAACTAAATAGTGTACTGGAGCTTTTGGATGTATATCTTCAATAACCATCACATGCTCATTTTCTTTTATTATTTTTGCCGGTATTTCTTTTTTTATAATTTTACAAAAGATACATTTTGAATCTAACATCTGAATTCCATTTAAAAGATTTTTGGTGCCGAAGATCGGACTCGAACCGACACAGTATCACTACCGCGGGATTTTGAGTCCCGTGCGTCTACCAATTTCGCCACTTCGGCAAGGTGATAATACATATATTTCAAAATATAATTCGTATACGCTTATATGCTATCACAAGCAACATTATCGTCAAGAAAATAGTGTTTTAAACCAAATTGGCCAAATTAAATATTGGCAAATAGACAGAAATTAATAAAAATACTATTAATAAACCAATAATTAACATTAAAATTGGCTGTAATAAAGTTGTAATAAATTTTAATGTTTTATTTAGATCATCTTGCAAAATTTTCGATGCTCTTTCAAGCATTAAAGCCAAATTCCCTGAATTTTCTCCAACACTGACTATAGCAAATAGATCTTGTGGAAAAATATTTTCTCCAGAAATAAAAAGAGCATCATATAAAGATTTACCCTGAGTAACTAAATTAGTAACTAAAATAATTTTTTCTTTTAAAAAAGTATTTTTTATACTATTTATTGATAATTCTAAAGCCTGTTTTAAAGGTACTCCGGTAGAAATCAAATTCGAAATAATTTGCAAAAAAGATACTAAATCGTAATACAAATAAATTTTCCCCAAAAAATAGATTTTTAACAAAATTTTGTCTTTTACATATTTTAATTTATTAATCTGAAACAAAAATTTAATCAAAATATATAAACAAACAAAAATTGCTAATACCCAAAAAATATTAAGTGAACAAAAGAAATTACTTAATTTGATAATAAATTTTGTTGAACTTGGTAAGGGCTTATCTAAAGAAGCAAAAAAATCCGCAAACTGCGGTATCACAAAAACAAATAATCCTAAAATTATAAATAGAGCAAATATCAAAGTTATTATGGGGAACAATGCAGCGTCTATTAAATTTTTTTTTAAAATTAAAGACGAATTTAAACTATCTGACAAATTCTGTAATGCAAAGCCCAATTTGCCTGTATCTTCTCCAGATTTTATAATACTCACCATAAATGGGCTAAAAATATTATTATCTAAAGCCATAGAACTAGACAAACTCTGACCATTTGAAACATTCAAAACAATCTGTTTTACGGAATTTTTTAATTTTTTATTTTTTATCTGTTTTTCAACTAATTCTAAAGCCTTTAAGAGCTCAATATTACTATTAATCAAAACAGAAAGTTGATAAAAAAGCGCAGCTTTCTGTTGTAAAGAAATTTTTGAATTAAAACTTAAAAATTTTGAAAAATTTTGTGTATAAATTTTGTATTTTAATAAAGCTATATTTTGTTTTAATAATATATTTTTTAAATTTTCTTGCGAATTTGCAAACAAAATGCCTTTTTTGTCAAAACCATCAGAATCTATGCCCCACCAATAATATTTATTCATAAACTCCTCTAAAGACAATTTTTTAACTTTTATTTAACTTATTTTTAATTGCCGAATTATACCAAGTTTTGATTCTAATTGGGCTATAGTTAAATCCAAATTAATTTTTATTCTTTTTTTGCGTCCAGTTGCTCCCAATAAAATATTAATGCTATCTTTTGTTGTTTCCAATTTTTCTGCTAAAAATTTAATCAATTCAGCATTGGCTTTACCTGATTCGGGCGCGTTTTTTAAAAAACATTTAATAATTCCTGATTTATCTAAAATAAATTGCTGTTTACCCGAATTAGGCACAACTTTAATATCTAAAATTAACATAAAAAACCTTTTATTATTTTTATGATTTTTGCATAATTTATAATTGCAACTTAGTTTATTATAAACTATAATATCAATATTGAAATTTTTAATTAATTAGATTTAGCGCCCATAGCTCAATTGGATAGAGCATCAGACTACGGATCTGAAGGTTAGAGGTTCGACTCCTCTTGGGCGCAAAAAATATCTGTCCGGAGAGATGGCTGAGTGGTCGAAAGCGCTTGCCTGCTAAGCAAGTGTCCTGGGAAACCGGGACCGAGGGTTCGAATCCCTCTCTCTCCATACTACGCCCTTCGTGGCTACGTATGGCAGGCCAACTACGCCTGGCAGGCCAAATTTTTTCAGGAGAGGTGGCAGAGCGGTTGAATGCGGCGGTCTTGAAAACCGTTATTCCCAGAGATGGGAATCGGGGGTTCGAATCCCCCCCTCTCCATTTTTTCACAATTTTCTAAACATTCTTGTTTATTTAATTACTTTTTTGATACTGTAAGTTTTAGTTATTATAATTTTGCTATTATTAATAATTTAAAAAAGGGAGAATTTCTGTGAGTATCAAAAATATAATATCGAGCATATCTAAAATGTTTTTAGTCTTATTAATATCTGCAATTTGCCTCAACATGTCCCCTGGTCCACAATGTCAACAATCAATAGAACCAACTTTTGTACCCCTTGAATCTGGAAAAATGAAGTTTGAAGGCATAATCTACGACGGAAAAAATGAAATTTCTGTAAAAGATATTTCTTTTACAGGGCACATATCCATTTGTGGCATCAGAAAAGAAACTGATAACTCTATAAATAAATTAGAACTTTCAAAAATAAAGCAATTAGATATTGTAAAGCCAATTTATATAAGTAAAAAATATGCAGATAAAGAATTTATACTTGCAAATGCAATTACCAACGATGATATTGTAGTTGAAGGTCTATTAATACCAAGACATGTTGTAATTTGTGCCGTTGAAGCTGGAACCCAAATGGAAAAAGCCTGGTTTTTATACCAGATCAGTAAACTTGTATTAAAAAAAGATTTTGAAAAAAATATTGAAAAAAAAGAAGCAAAGGAAGAACAAAAAACAAGTAAGAAACAAACTCTTTTTAAAAAAATAACTGATAGCTTAACTCCATAAAAAAGTTAATATAACTTTTTATTTTTCATATTATTTCTTATTTTTATTAAAAATTTCAAAAAAAAAGTTTTTAATAAACTTTTCAAAATAAATATTTTTGATAGTATTTTTGTTATTATTTTTTATCCATTTTGTTTATTTTTTTTTGCTTTTTAAAAAATTAAAATAGAAAACAAAGAGATTGGAGAAAAATGAAAAAATTTTTATTAAATATTTTTTTAATAATATTTTCAGTAAACTCACTAAAAGCTGGTATAACTACAGTTAATTTAGACACAGAAATAAATTTATCTAAAGAAAAAATCAATTCCCAAACACAAAACAAAAAAATTGTCGTACTCACAAGTAAAGGTGGCAATGCTCACATGGAAGCATGCCAAGCTTTAAAAAATACCCTTCCTAATTATGAATTAAAAATAATTAATCCAATTCATGAATATTTTAAAAGCATAACAGATGGCGAAGATTTTTATGTTTCTATGATACAAAATGGCTGGATAAGAACATGGAATTTTTTAATTAAATATCCAGTACCAATTTTTTTTAAAAGTATTGGTGCATCAATAAAAAAAACTATTTTAAAAATTCTTGAACAAGAAAAACCTGATATGCTTATTTCTGTCATACCAATTTTAAATCTTTATGCATCACAGGCAGCCCAAATTTATAAGATCCCATTTTTAGTGATAACTCTAGATGCCGATCTAACTCTTTGGCTTTTAGAAATGGAAAAAAATCAAAATAAAAACTTTATTCTCACAGTAGAAACAATGACAGAAAATATTAAAAAACAGCTAGATAAAAAGAATATTAGTGATAATGCAATTCGCGAAGTTGGTTTTCATATTCGAAAAGATTTTGAAACGCCTAAAGATCTTAATGCCATTCGCAAAGAATGGAATATTCCTGATAACAAAAAAATAATTATGTTAATACGCGGTGGTACAGGATCGATAAAGCTATATAAATATGTAAAAGAATTAGTTAAATTAAAAGAAAATATACATCTCTTAGTTTGTATAGGTAAAAACATAAAACTAAAAAATATGCTTGATAAAATAAAAAACAAAGGGTCAGTAACTTTTTCAGTAATACCATTTACAAATAAAATTCCAGATTTAATGGCAATTTCTGATTTATTAATTACTCAACCAAGCCCAACAGTTTGTAATGAAGCCATTTTTATGAAACTACCTATTCTTATTGATTTATCAGGCGCATACCTTTTCTGGGAAGAAAAAGTTGTTGATTGGATAAAATTAAGAGGATATGGAAAAATTTTTAATCATATGAATCAACTTAACAAGTTAGTTACAAAAAATTTAAATAAAAAAGAATTTATCATGAATAAAACCCAGCCAACAATGCCTGATTTTAAAACAGAAATAAATAAAATTGTTGACCAAATGCTAAATAAAAATTATGTCGTAACAAGTATAAATAGAAAAATAGGTCAGTTTAAAAGAACTTTAATTTAGGAATCAATATATATGAATATGAAAAAAAATTTGCTAACAACTGTATTTTTAATAACTTTTACAAATATTATTAAACCCAATTTAGATGTAGATACAAATATAATAACAAATACCCAACAAGATAAAATGGATAATATTGTTTACAAAAAACCCAAAATAGTTGTTTTTACAAGTAAAGGTGGCAATGGGCATATGGCCGCGTGCAGATCTTTAGAAGAAGCTCTACCCGAATTTGAGCTAAAAATAATTAACCCAATTTACAATTATTTTCATAAAATAATTGATGGTGAAGTCTGGTATGACACTGGATTACAAAAAGGCTGGACCCGAACAATAAATTTTCTTGTTCGCTACCCGGCACCATGGGCTTTTAAATTATTGGGTAAATCAATACAAAAAAGTTTATTAAAAATTCTTGAAGATGAAAAACCTGATTTACTTATATCAGTTATACCATTTTTTGATTTTTATGCTTTACAAGCAGCTGAAACTTACAAAATTCCATTTCTAATGATACCTATTGATGCAGATTTAACAACATGGCTTTTGGGGATGGAAAAAAGTTCTGGTAAAAAATTTACCGTTGCAGTAGAAATACTTACGGAAAGAATAAAAAAACAATTAAAAGAAAAAGATATTCCTGATTCTTATATTCATGAAGTTGGTTATCAAATAAGAAAAGATTTTTCAACACCAAAAGACATTGTTAATATTAAAAAAGAATGGGATATTCCTGATAACAAAAAAATAATAATGCTAATACGCGGTAGCACAGGATCAACTAAACTAATTAAATACGTTGAAGAATTAATAAAAATTGATCAAAAAGTACATTTGTTAGTTTGCGTAGGTAAAAATGTAAATCTAATAAAAAATTTAAATAAAATAAAAAACAATGGCCCTGTAAGTTTTTCTATTATTCCATTTACAAGTAAAATACCAGATTTAATGGCAGTTTCAGATTTAATAATAACCCAACCAAGTCCAAATGTTTGTAAAGAAGCAATTTTCGTGAAATTGCCTATCTTAGTTGACATGTCGGATACTTGCTTATTCTGGGAAGAAGCAACTGTTGATTTGATAAAATTACGTGGTTACGGGGATATTTTTACAAATATGAATCAATTAAACAAATTAGTTATTGAATTTTTAGACAAAAGAGACTTTTTTAAAACACAAGAACAAAAATCAATACCAAATTTTAAAGAAGAAATACACGAAATTGTAATAAAAATACTTAACGAAAAATAAGACATCTTTTTTTTAGTTAATATGGCCCAAAAAT
>JAIPGX010000054.1 GCA_021735465.1 Candidatus Babeliales bacterium
CACAACCATTTTTAGTAACAAATAATGGTAAAACATGTACTTTTTCTGATACACAAGAACGCCAAACCATAGGAAATATAAATACATCAGTTGGTAACCAACTTTCACGAGACTTAATATATGCAGAAGCAAAGGTAAGCGTAGAATTAACACCTTTGATCAATTTTAATGGAACAATAAATTTAGGTATAAATACAAACGTACAAGCATATCAATCCTCTACCGACAAAGAAAAGGTATCTACAAATGATCGAAAAATAGATACTAGATTAAATATAGGAGAAGGAGAAGTTTTAGTTTTAGGAGGTTTGACACGAACAAAAGAGGATAATGCAGATTATAAAACACCAATATTAGGTGATATACCTATTATCGGAAACCTATTTAAAAGAAAAAACAAAACAACACAAAAAAGCAATCTCTATATATTTATAAGACCAACAGTAATCAAGCCAATGTTAGAAGGTGGCGTTGATGAATATACAAGCTTAAAATTGGATTATGCCAAATATCAAATAATAAATGCTGATACTTATATAACAGAAAAAGATCCAATTCAAAGATGGTTTTTTAAACCTGAAGATAGAACTGTAAAACAAACTATAGATGATGCAATGCAGGGTATATATAGGCCAATAGATGAATATGCATATGGAGCAAGACAACCTAAATCTGTTGATATTAGATTTGATGAATATTACAGAGCCGAAGAAGCTGTTGAAGAGGAGGTAAGAAAAATTCTTCCTAAAAAACGTTTTAATAATTTTGAAAAAAAACTTAATGAAACTTTTGATGATAAAAATCTAGAAAATAATAAAATTATAGCTCAAGCTGAAATTTCTGAAAGACCAAGAAAATATGAAAATATCATAATAAACCAAAGAACAAGAAAAAAATTAAAAAGTAGATTAAAAGAGCGATAAAAAAAATTATGAAAAAGTATGAAATAATACCACATACTGCAGATATAAAATTAAGATTAGAAGCTTCAACCATACAAGAATTATTCGAAATCGCTCTGCAAGCAATGTCAGAAATAATAAGTGAAAATTCATGCACAAAAAATAAAGATTATAAATTAACTGAAAAGTTTGAAATTAATTCTATCGATCAAACTGCTTTATTAATAGATTTTTTATCACAAATTTTAACATACTCCCAAATAAATAATGTTGTTTATTGCAAAGTAGAATTTGAAAAATTAACAAATCAAAATCTTATTGCAACTATTTTTGGCAACAAAACTGATAAATTCGACGAAGACGTAAAAGCAGTTACTTATCACGAAGCCGAAATTGTAAAAAACAAAAATAATAATTTTCAGACTTTTATTGTTTTTGATATTTAATTAAATTAATAAAATTTTAAGTACCGGCATTCGAAAAATGCCGGAAAAAATTATAAAAACAATATTAAATTTATTTAAATTAAAAAAGGGTAAAGAAAAATGATAGTAAAAGCAAATCTGCAAAAGCTTTCATCCGTGCTTTGGCAAATACCAAAAAGCTTTAGATCAGATATGAATGTTGATGCAAAAATCTTTGCATCAGAAGAAATGTTAGACGAAATTTTAAATGACCAATCTCTTGAACAAATCGTAAACGTTGCAACATTACCAGGAATTATAGGTTCAGCATACGCAATGCCTGATATTCATGAAGGTTACGGTTTTCCAATAGGAGGCGTCGCTGCAACAAAATTTCCAGACGGAGTAATTTCTCCTGGTGGTATAGGATATGACATAAATTGCGGAGTACGTTTATTAAAATCAAATGTTGATATAAATTCAATAAAATCTTATCTAGAAAGTCTGGCAAGAGAAATTTATAAAAGAGTTCCATCCGGAGTTGGCAGAGGTAGCGAATTTGTTTTAACCGTCACAGAACTAGATCAAGTTTTAAAATATGGAGTTGAATGGGCATTAAATAAAAATTTTGCAACACAACATGACATACAAAATATAGAATCAGGCGGCAGACTTGAAAATGCAAATCCAAATCTAGTTTCTGATCAAGCAAAAAAAAGAGGTTTGGATCAACTTGGAACATTAGGCGCAGGAAATCATTTTTTAGAAATAGGTTTTGTTGAACAAATTTATGATAAAGAAATTGCTAATCAATTCGGGCTTTTTGAAAATCAAGTTACAATCTTAATTCACACCGGATCAAGAGGACTTGGACATCAAGTCGCAACTGATTATATAAAAATAATGATGCAAAAAATGTCTGATTATGGAATACAAGTTCCAGATAGAGAATTGGTTTGTGCACCCTTTAATTGCCCAGAAGGCGAAAATTATTTTGCCGCAATGGCTGCAAGCGCCAACTTTGCATGGACAAATAGACAAATGATAACTTATGCAGTAAGACAAGGATGGAAAAAAGAATTAGGATTATTGGGAGGGGAATTAGAATTGCTATATGACGTTGCACACAACATAGCAAAAATAGAAACACACGAATTTGATGGCAAAAGCAAAAAAGTTATTTTACACAGAAAAGGTGCAACTAGAGCCTTTCCACCCAATCACCCAGATTTACCTCCACAATATCAAAAAACAGGGCAACCTGTTTTAATTCCCGGAAGTATGGGGACTGCATCTTATGTTTTAGCTGGAACACAGGCGGGCATGACAGCATCTTTAGGTTCTACATGTCATGGCGCAGGACGCAAAATGTCTAGACATGCAGCAAAAAAAGAAATTCATGGCAAAGCTTTAAAAGCAGAATTAGAACAAAAAGGTATTATTATTAGAGCAGGATCAATTCCTGGGCTGTCTGAAGAAGCTCCAGCTGCATACAAAGATGTAGACGAAGTTGTGCAAGTTGTGCATGAAGCTGGAATTGCAAAAAAAATTGCAAGATTAAGACCATGCGTAGTAATCAAAGGCTAAATATATTTATATCAAATCAAACAAAAATTAATGGCAAATAACTATAAGCAAAAAAGGCACCGGTTAATAAGAGCAATAAAATACCTTCTAACAAATTAATTTTTTTTCTAAAAATTATTCCAAAACCTATTATTAAAAATGCCAAATAAAAAAACGGCGCCAGGTATTTTATATTTGATAAATTAATTGAAGATCGGGAAAATAAGGCTAACAATCCGACTAATAAAGAACCTTGTTCTAAAACTGAACCTAAGGCATTCCCTATTGCCAAGGAATAATCTTTTTTTCTTACTGCAGCTATATTAAGTGTAATTTCAGGCAATGATGTTCCCAATGCTAAAATTGTAGCACCTACAATTTCAAATGTAAGAGCAGAAGCCTCAACTAATTTAATTGCAAATGTAACACAAATTTTGCTTGCAATTAAAGTCATTAAAAGACTAATAATTAAATTAAAAAAAACATTAAATTTTGTTTTTCTATTTTTCTGTTCAGCAATTATTTCATGAACTTCTTGCGTAGCTCCAGAAATAAGTCCTCGTTTTTTTTGAGTTTTCCACAAATACCAACAACTCGCCAAATAAATTAAAATAAAGAAAATACCGTGAAAAATAGTCAAGGATCTACTTAAAAATATAAAACTCATCAAAAAGATATTTAAACCAAACATGAAAATAGTTTTAACATAATCACTTTTAGTTATATATATCGCACTAAAGATTACAGATGGCAACCCCAGCACAACAGATACATCCAAAAAATTAGATCCAATAATATCTGCCAAAGATAAATTTGGCGTACCACTCCACAAAGATTGAATAACAACAGCAAGTTCAGGAATTCCAGTAGAAACGGCTAATAATACAAACCCGAGAAAAAAAGTACTAAGTCCATAAATTTTTGAAAGTTTTTGAATATAAATTACAGATCTTTCTCCGGCCCGCCATAAAATAATAAGACCTGTAATAAGAAACAAAATATTATAAAAAATAGACATAAAATCCCCTTTTTTTTACAAAAACATATATAATAATTTAATATTGATATTAAACAAAAATTAATGGCAAATAACTATAAGCAAAAAAGGCTACCCCCAATAAAAGTAATAAAATACCTTCAAATAAATTAATTTTTCTTCTAAAAATTATTCCAAAACCTATTATCATAAAAGCTAAATAAAAAAATGGTGCCACCCATTTTATGCTTGCTAAGTTAATTGGAGATTTAGAAAACAGTGATAACAAACCAAGAAGTAATGAACCTTGCATTAAAACTGAACCCAAAGAATTCCCTATAGCCAATGAATAATTTTTTCTTCTTACAGCTGCAATACTAAGCGTCATTTCTGGTAATGATGTCCCTATTGCCAAAATTGTAGCACCTATAACTTCAAATGTAAGAGCTGATGCTTTAACCAATTTAATTGCAAAGAAAACACAAATTTTACTCGCAATTAAAGTCATTAAAATACTAAAAATTAAATTAAAAAAAATCTTAATTTTTATTTTTCTATCTTTCCTTTCAGTTGCAATATCTTGGATTTCTTGAGTAGCATCAGAAATAAGTCCTATTTTCTTTTTAGTACTCCATAAATACCAACAGCCTGCTATATAAATAAATAGTAAAAAAATACCGTGAAAAATAGTCAAAGATATACTTAAAAATATAAAACTCATTAAAATAACATTTAAACCAAACATAAAAATTGCTTTTATATAATCACTCTTAGCTATATATATTTTTCCAAAAATTAAAGCAGGTAAACCAAGCACAATAGAAACATCTAAAAAATTAGACCCAATAATATCTGCCAAAGACAAATTTGGCGCACCACTCCACAAAGATTGAATAACGATTGCTAGTTCAGGAATTCCAGTAGAAACTGCTAATAATATAAATCCAAGCAAAAAAGTACCTATGCCATAAATTCTTGAAAGTTTTTGAGTGTAAATTACAGATCTTTCTCCGGCCCACCATAAAATAATAAGCCCTATAATAAGAACCAAAATATTATAAAAAATAGACATAAAATCCCCTTTTTTTTACAAAAACATTTACAAAAATTATAAACTTATAGATAATTTTAATTATATTTTCAACCCAAACACAAGTTAATATAAGCTTTTAGCTTATAAATATTTATCTTAAGCATTATATGATTTATCCAAATAAAAGTTTTGTTCTTAAAAATTATTTAACTTTTTATAGGGGGAATGCATGGACATACTTGATCCAATTATACTATTTTTTTTATTAGGAATTACAATTGGGTTATTAAACATAAAATTATCTTTACCTCGCCAAATTTATGATTTTTTAACCATATTATTATTATTATCTATAGGATTAAAAGGCGGAATAGAAATATCATCTACATCCCTAACAACTATTTTACACCAAATCATAGCAACACTATTTATGGGTTTTCTATTACCTTTTATTGCTTATCCTATTTTACGTTATTTGGGTAAATTCAGCGTATATGATTCTGCATCTATAGCCGCCCATTATGGTTCCGTGAGTGTAGGAACTTTTGCAGTTGCAATGTCCTTTTTAATTTCAAAAAATATCTTTTTTGAAAAACATATGGTTTTATTTCTTGTTTTATTAGAATCACCAGCCATAATATCGGGTATTTTATTATCCCGTGGTTTTAGCAAATCCACGAAATGGAAAGAAATATTAACTGAAGCTTTGCTAGATAAAGGCATTATCCTAATGATCGGCGGATTATTAATCGGGTGGATTATTGGCCCTGAAAATATTGTATCTATAAAACCAATTTTTTTTGATTCTTTTAAAGGTATCTTAGCTTTATTTCTTTTTGAGATGGGAATAATTGCATCCCAACAATTCAGTATTCTTAAAAAACATATTTTATTTTTAATATCTTTTGGAATTTTAATGCCAATTTTATCTTCGTTAATAGGTATTATTATTGGCAGTTTTTTAGGTTTTTCAATTGGTGGAATTACAATTTTTGCAACACTGGCAGCAAGTGCTTCTTATATTGCAGTTCCTGCTGCTATGCGCATATCTATCCCAGAAGCTAACCCAACTTTTTCTATTATTTCTTCACTAGGTATAACTTTTACTTTTAATGTATTAATAGGAATTTCCATTTATTATAATTTAGCCAAAAATTTTTTTATAATTTTAGGAAGGTAGATTATGAATTCTTGTATCGAAAAACTTTTAACTATAATAACAGAATCTGATATAGAAGAACATATAATTAAAGATGTAGAGGTTTTGGGGGCAAAGGGATATACAATAACCTCTGTTTTGGGTAAAGGAGAAAGAGGCAAACGCAATGCTATATGGAGTAATAACTCCAATATAAAAATTGAAATAATATCTGACTCAGAAATATGTAATAACATTGTTCAACATCTTCAAAATAATTATATTAAAAATTATGCAATGATATTTTTTATCGCAGAAGTCAATATTTTCAGATAAAATTTTATGTAGTACAAACAATATAGATAATTTTTAAACTCCGGCGTATCCCTGATTACAATTCTTGCACAACCCAGTCAGATTCAAGAACATTTTTTTTATCTAGATCAAAATTTAAGCCAATAAGAGTTAATTTTTTATTTTCAAGTCTAAACTTTTCGTAATACTTTTTATCTTGAATTTGTTTTAAAGCCTTATAGGCACTTTTATTTATTTTGAATTCTATTATATAGACATGTGTATTAGTTTTAACGATAGCGTCTACTCGACCAATATTTGTTCTATCTTCCACGATTATATCCATGCCTATAAGTTTCATGGTCACATAAAAAATAGATTGATAATATTTTTCCATGCGTAATCGTTTTTCTTCACTAATTTGCTTTTTTTTACCAACAGTTATTTGTATATCATATGGTATACTTGCAAAAAAAGTATGTATTACTTTAAAAAAATTTTCTAAATCATTTGAGAATAAAGAGCTCCTAAATCCTTTTATATAATTAGAATATTGGGCAACCTCAAGTTTTGTCATACTTTCTATAATATCTTTTGTGAAAGAGTCTCGAACCTCACGGTTCGGGAATTTTAATGTAAAATTAGAACTTTCAGAATCATATGATGTTATTGTTAAATAACCGGTTTGAAAAAGCAAATTTTCAAGTGGCACATGCCCTACTTCAAATTTTCCCATACTACCCTGATTAATTTCAGTATTTTCTTCTAGCTTCAAAAGAGGATAATCTTGTTCTTTTATTAATTTTATTAAAAATGTAGGCGTTCCTGATTGAAACCAATAATTATCTATATTTTGCATATCCAAAGCTAATAAAATAGAAAATGGGTTATATATTTTATAACTTTCTTCTTTTTCTTTATTACTTGGCGTTTGAAAACAATAGCCATCGTACCATTCTGTTAGTTCTTGCATCATTTGTTCGCTTGTTATCTGTTTTTTTTTAGCAAATCTTGTTATATAATTTGCAAAATTATTCAAAATTTCTTCTTTTGTGTATCCAAGCATTGTAGAGACCCTGTCATCCAGAGATATATCTTTAAGATTATTCATGCTAGAAAATATAGAAGTTCGCGAAAATTTACTTACGCCAGTTATAAATATAAAATTTAAATTTTCACTGCAAGCTTTTACCGTATTATAAAATGCCTGTAAAACATCTCTGAGTTCATCAGCTAAATCTAATTTAGTTATATTTGAAACTAATGGATAATCGTACTCATCTACAATTAAAATTGGTTTATTTTCAAAGTTTTCCCCCAAAATATCTATCAAAATTTTGAACTTATCGTTAATTATTTTTTCTTTAGAAATATCTATATTATATTTTG
>JAIPGX010000055.1 GCA_021735465.1 Candidatus Babeliales bacterium
GATGATATTTTAGAAATTCATCGCATAATTTTGCATGATATTGATCCAGCAAATGCAGGAAAATTTAGGACAGTAATGGTCAGAATTCTTGGATCGAATAAAATATTTCCTAATTATCTTAAAGTTCCTGTACTTATGGATGAGTTTATTAATTGGCTTAGCACAGTACAAGATCATCCGGTAAAAATTGCAGCAATGGCACATTTTAAATTGGTAAATATTCACCCGTTTGTTGATGGAAATGGACGTACAGCTAGATTGCTCATGAATTTGATTTTATTACAAAATGGATACCCTTTTGCGATCATTAAAAAAGAAGATCGAAAGCGCTATATTGATGCGTTGGAAGTAGCGGGCAGTACCAATGATTTTTTGCAGTTTAATGCGATTGTTTTTCAGGCAGTAGAGTATGGGTTGGATAAATACTTAGAAGCTATTTCTGAATCAAAAATGGATTAATTTTCATAATTTTAGTACTAAGTGTTAAGTCTGTTTGCGTTTAGTCCGACTAAGTGTTAAATCGACTTAACACTTAGTACCAAAATTGGCGCGCGTGGTTTTTGGTAAAATAAGTATAAATGGGTGAATTTATGACAAAAATAATTTTATTAAATGGAGCTTCAAGTTCTGGCAAATCAAGTAAAGCTTTCAAGCTTTTATAGTTTATAAATTGTTTAATTTATCAAATTTGAAATTGGATGGTGTTGACTTAGGTATCACGTGATGGTACCATTTATAATCAAGATATTATTTTGTGAGTGAATAAAACTGAAATTAAATGAATAAAAAACAAAAAACGATATTAAAATCTATTTTTAAAGACCCAATTAAATCGAATGTAAAATGGACTGATATTGAATTGTTTTTTAAATATCTTGGCGCAGAAATAAGCGAAGGTAATGGGTCTAGGGTGCGTGTTGTTTTAAATAGAGTAAAAGCCGTTTTTCATAGACCGCATCCAAGAAAAGAAACCGATAAAGGAGCATTGGTTTCAGTTCGTAGATTTTTAGAAAATGCAGGAATAAAAAATGATGAAATATAAGGGATATTTGGGCGAAGTTACTTATGATGCTCAGGCAAAAATTTTTCATGGAGAAGTTCTTGGTTTAAAAGATGTTATTACTTTTCAGGGAACAACAGTTAAAGAAATTGAAAAAGCATTTAAAGATTCAATTGATGATTATGTGTCTTGGTGTAAAGAACGAGGTGAAGAGCCAGAAAAAACATTTTCTGGAAATCTTAGAATAAGAATATCTCCAGATCTTCATGCAAAACTTGCACAAGCAGCTTTAGTGCAAGGTGTGAGTTTGAATTCTTTAATTGTTGATAAATTACAAAATAAGCAAATAAAATAATCTAAATATTATAGTATAAATTGCGGTATTTATTATTTTAATGGAATGGTTAAAATTCTGAAAACTCTCCCAAAGATTGTGCTTTAAAAATCAAAGAATATATAGATAAAAATTCTGAACCTAAAGCTTTCAAGCTTTTATAAATTAAATATAAATGGATTAAAAAAATTATGTCTTTATTAAAAATTGCTCTTTTACAAATGAGTTCATGTGGTCTTGATCAAGAAAAAAATTTGCAAAAAGGTATAAAGTTTTGCGAACGAGCGGCAAGTATGGGAGCAGATATCGCTCTTTTTCCTGAAATGTGGAATATAGGATATACATCTTATAATCCTCACAAAAAAGGTATATATGAAAAATGGTTACAAAATGCTATTACAATTGATAGTGATTTTATAAAAACGTATAGACTTTTAGCAAAAAAACTAAATATGGCCATAGCCATTACATATTTAGAAAAACTTGAAAATTCTAAACCAAGAAACACGGTTTCTCTTATTGATAGAAATGGTGAAATAGTTTTGACTTATGCCAAAATCCATCTTTGTGATTTTGATTTTTTAGAATTTGGATTTACTGCAGGTAACGAATTTTCTGTTTGTGATTTAGATACAAAAATTGGAAAAGTAAAAATTGGGGCAATGATTTGTTTTGATAGAGAATTTCCAGAGAGTGCTCGTATTTTAATGCTAAGAGGCGCTGATATTATTCTTGTTCCCAATGCATGTAATTTGGTTGAAGATAAAGAAGGCTTTGGTGATATAAGGTTGCAGCAAATAAAAGTTCGTGCATTCGAAAATATGACTTGTATTGCTGTTACAAACTATGCCAAGCCGGATGATGATGGTTATAGTTGCGCTTTTGATATGAAGGGCAGAGAGCTTATTGTTGGAGATAATGCAGAAAATATTTTTATTGCAAAATTTGATATTGCTGAGTTAAGAAGATATAGAGATGATGAAGTTTGGGGCCATAAATTTAGAAAAGTAAATTGTTATGGTGATCTAATAAAAAATAAATCTGAAAAATAGATTTTGTAGGAGAGATTATGCTGAAATTAAAAACTAAATTTGTTTTTGATGAAAATAATAAAAAAAATGGAGTTGTTTTAAATTTTAAAGATTATGAAAAACTTATTGATGAGCTTGAAGAGTATGAAGATTTTTTGGATATAAAAAATTATAAAGTGCCAAAAAAAGAAGAATTTATACCTTTTGAACAAATAGAAAAAGATTTGGAAAGGAAGTTTAAATGACCTTTGTTCCAAATTTAAAAGGGTATAAACTTTCTTTTGCAAAAAATGCTCAAAAATTTTTGTATAAGTTGGATGAAGGCATAGCTTATAAAATTAAACAAAAACTTAGACAGTTGATTTCTGGGGAGGCTAATTTGAATATAAAACAAATGGCGGGTACGAACAAAACTTACAGATTAAAATGCGGAGATTATAGAATTATTTACAAAATAAATGAAGAAGAAATTTATGTTTTAGTTGTAAAAATTGGCCATAGAAAAGATGTTTATAAAAATATTTAAAAAAAGTGATTAAATTTTATGAAAAAAACTAATAGATTGCCTGGTCCTAAGTTTATAAAAAATGAACAGGGTAAAATTGTTGAAGTTTATTTAGATATAAAAACTTTTAATGTTTTTATGAAGAGACTTGAAAAATTTGAAGAAGAAAAAAAGAAATTTAAGAAAGACTTGAAGAAAAATAAATCTGAAAAATAAATTTTGTAGGAGAAATTATGAGGGAAGAGAATATAATTCTTCAGCATGGTATGCGTAAAATTGATGTTGCAGCATTGATAAAGGTACAAGAATTTTTGACTCAAATATTAAGTACGAAGAAATCTGAATTAGATAAAAATAAACTTATTCAAGTTTTTAAATTTACTTCTGAAGTGTTATTAAAAATTATAAAAGAGATTTTAAAAACAAAAAATATAGAACTTAAATCAAATAAAGAATTTTTTGAATTTGCAGAAAAAGAGGGATTAATAGAAAATTCAACAATCTGGCTTAATTTTATAAAAAAAATAAATGGCAAAAAACACAATCAGAAAGGTATAGATGAACTCATAGATAATTTGCCAAGATTAAAAACAGAATTATATGATCTTATTGATAAGATAAAGAATTATGAAAAATATAAGTAATAAGAATTAGGAGATATGGTGAGCAAGGATTTTTTAATTTTTGATAAAATTTTGATTACACCTCTTTTGAAAGCGCAAGAAAAATTTAATCAGGCGTTAGATCAAGCAAAAACAGAATTAGAACGAGATGGGGCTATTCAACGATTTGAATTTACATATGAACTCATATGGAAAGTTTTAAAAAAAATATTGGATTATAAAGGCCTAAATGTAAATTCTCCTAGAGATGTTTTTAGGTTAGCGGCAAAAGAAGGTTTTATAGAAGATCCAAAAATTTGGTTTGGATTTTTAGAAAAAAGAAATTTAACTGTGCATACTTATAATCAAGAATATGCTGATGAAATTTTTGAAAGTTTGCCAAAGTTTAAAGAAGAATTATCTAAAGTTGTTAATAAAATAAAGAAACTATGAAAAAAATATATTTAGATTCTGATGATTTGAAAATTGTAGAAGAAATTTTAAAAGATTATAAAGACGTGTATGTTTTTGGATCAAGGGCTACAGGTAAACATAAAAAATTTTCCGATTTAGATTTGTTTTTCAAACAAAGTATTCCTGATTATGAAGAACAATTGTTAAAAGAAAAATTTGAAAAAAGTAATTTGCCTTTTACTGTAGATATTGTTTTTTATGATAAAGTTTCAGATTATTTAAAAAATGCAATAGATAAAGAAGCTATTAAATTAAAATAAAAAAATTCATGAAAATTAAAAAAATTATAGATCTTACTCATACAATTTCAAACTCTATGCCAGTGCACAAATATGATGAGCCACCAAAAATAGAAAAAATTAGAAATTTAGAAAAAGATAAATACAACGATTATAGACTTATATCTGGAATGCATGTTGGTACACATATTGATGGTCCGGAGCATTTAACAAATTCAAATATTTTAATTTCTCAAATACCAATTGATAAATTTATTGGCCGTGGTTTTTTAATTGATGCACGAAATAAAAAAATTGATAAATCTTTGTTAAGGGATTTGTCTGACGAAGAAAATCTAATTGTTTTAATTTTGACGGGATTTGATAAAAAATTTGGTACACAAAAATATTTTGATGAGCATCCTGTAGTAGAAGCAGATTTTGCACAAGAATTAGTAAACCGAAAAATTAAAATGATTGGAATCGATTTCTTTTCTCCAGATAAATATCCATTTGAAGTACACAAAATATTTTTTGAAAATAATATTTTAATAATAGAAAATTTAACAAATCTTGATAAATTGGTTGAAGTAAAAAATTTTGAAATTATTGCTTTGCCAATAAAAATTGATGCAGATTCTGCATTAGCAAGAGTTGTAGCAATAGTTTATTAAGATTTTTAAAAAAGGGTGAGTTATATGAATGTAAGAAAATCTAAATATTCAGTTAATCCGTTAATTCTAAATAGATGGTCACCAAGAGCAATGTCAGGTGAACTTTTAGCAAAAGAAGAACTAATGACATTATTTGAAGCTGCACGTTGGGCTCCATCTTCTTACAATAATCAGCCATGGAGATTTATTTTTGCAACAAGAGATTCCAAAGATTGGGATGTTTTGTTTAATTTGCTTGTAGATTTTAATAAAAGTTGGACAAAAACGGCCGCTGCATTAGTTGTGGCTATTTCTAGAAAAAATTTTGAATTTAATAATAAGCCAGCAAGGACACATTCTTTTGATACTGGTTCTGCATGGGAAAATTTAGCGATTCAGGCTACAAGTATGAATTTAGTTGCACATGGCATGGAGGGCCTTGATTATGAAAAGGCCAAAAAAGATCTTAATATTCCTGATGATTATGCCGTAGAAATGATGTTTGCTGTTGGCAAACCGGGAAAAAAAGAAGATTTATCTCCAGAGCTTCAGGCTAAAGAAGTTATTAGTGATCGTAAGCCATTAAATGAAATTATTTTTCAAGGCAAATTTGGAAATAAAATTAATTTATAATTATATACGAAATTTTCTATAATAAATTTGTTCTTAGCATAAAAATAATTTATATGGGGCAAAATATACCAAATTGAGACATATATTTTGATAAAATATAATTTTTGCACGCATTAATTAATAGACCTAATCTCCATATTGATAACATTTGTGCATTTTCATTAGTTTATGTTAGAATTTGCACACTTTTATATTTTTGTTAAAAATATAAATAAAAATTTCAGGTTGAAAACAAAAAATTGACAACAAATTATTTTTTATGCATATTAAAACATAATTGTTAATTTTAACCTTCGAGGAGTCGTATCTTGAAAATTGTTATTAAAAATATTTTTTTAGCGGTGCGGAACAAGTAATTTTACTTGCTCATAGCTTTCTTGTAGTTTTGATTTTTTAAAAATCAAAAAAAATTCTTTTTTATTTTTTTTCAAATACACGAATTCTGCAGCAAGTAATCTTAGCTCGGTAAAGCGCAATCCAATTGTGTTGTCTAAATACTAATTTGGTATTTTTTTTAAAAATTTAATTTTATACAAAATTTTTTTACGAGGTTTTTATGTCGAATGAATTACTGCAGATAAGAAACATTAAAAAACAATATAAACAAAAAGGGCAAAAGCCAATTGATGCCCTCAAGGGTGTTTCTTTAGACATATATAAGGGCGAAATTATTACTCTTTTAGGTGTTAATGGTGCAGGAAAATCTACTTTATCTTCTATAATTGCAACTTTGCATCCACCAACGGACGGCGACATTTTGTTTGAGAATAAGTCTATTTATAGTGATTTGGCAAATTACCGATCACATTTGGGATTTTGTCCTCAAAAGCCCAATTTGGATGTAAATTTAACTCTTGAGCAAAATTTAAGATTTTCTGGACGTTATTATCAAATGTCGCAAGCTGATATTACCAATAGATTGAATAAACTGGTCGAACAGTTTGAGCTTGGCGAATATCTTGCGCGCAAAGTGAATATTCTTTCTGGTGGTTACAGACAAAGATTTATGATTGCAAGAAGCCTAATACATGATCCCGATTTGGTACTTCTTGATGAACCAACCGTTGGTCTTGATCCGCATATCAGACGTCAATTATGGGCCAAAATTAAAGAATTAAAAAATGATGGTGTTACTATAATTTTGACGACGCATTATTTGGACGAAGCAGAATATCTTTCTGATCGTGTTTGTATTTTGGATAAGGGTTTAATTAAATTAATAGATAGTCCAGCAAAGATTTTAAGCGATTTTAAAAAAGCGCATCTAGAAGATGTTTTTTTGGATTTAATGCAAGAAGTTAAACAGGAAAATAAATAAATATAAAGAGGTTTTATGAAAAAAATATTTCAATTTAATTTTGATATTTTTAAGCAGCTTATGCTTACAAAATTTACAAACCTAAAAAGTACCTTTAAAGATAAACTTATCAATTTTTATATTTGGGCTGCATCTACAATTTTTGTAACAGGATATATTATGCAGGCCTTTGGTTTATCGCAAGATTTTGGAGCATTTCAGCTTGGTGGTGTTTTAGCATCTGTTGGACTTTTTGAATTGTACACAAATGCAGTAACATTTGTTTCTGATCTTGAAGGAGATCGATCAATTGATTATTACTTAACTTTGCCAACATCTGTTTTTACCGTTTTTTTTAGTTACATAGTTTATTATGCTTCCATTAGTTTGATAATAGGCATTATTTTATTGCCTCTTGCAAAAGCCATTTTGTTGGACAAGCTCGTTTTGTCAAATATTGCATGGTTTAAACTTCTATTTTTTACTGTGTTGATTAATTTAATATGTGCAACTGCCACACTTTTGCTTTCTGCTTTAACACCAGCAATAGAAAAACTGGATATTCTGTTTGTGCGTTTTATATTCCCCTTGTGGTATTTTGGGGGATTTCAATATTCATGGTTTTCTTTAAATGAGAAAGTTCCTTGGTTGTCTTATATAATGCTTATTAATCCAATGACATATGCTACAGAAGGCATGAGGGCTGCGTTGCTT
>JAIPGX010000056.1 GCA_021735465.1 Candidatus Babeliales bacterium
CAAGTAAAGCACACCTAGTTTTATTAGGCGATATAGATCAACTTCCATCAGTTGGCGCAGGTAATATATTAAACGATCTTATAAATTCAAATAAAATAGCAATTGTAAAATTAACAGAAATTTTTAGACAAGCACAGGACAGTTTAATTATTGTAAATGCACATAAAGTTAATAAAGGCGAATTTCCTATCACAAGTTTGCAAGATCAAACATCCAAAAAAGATTTTGTTTATATAAAAGCTGATGAACCCGAAAATATTTTTCCAGTATTACATAAAATATACAAAAACAAACTGCCTAGCCTAGGTATTTCGCATGATAACTCTATAGTATTAACACCAATGAATAAAGGCATTGTAGGAACAAATAGAATCAATCAAGAATTACAAATGATCCTAAATCCAGAATCAACGGACAAACAAATAACTAAATTTGGACAAGTTTATAAAAAAAATGATCGTGTTATGCAAATTCGCAATAATTATGACAAGTTTATTTTTAATGGCGATATTGGCACAATTTTAGATATAAATTTAGAAGATCAAAAATTAATTATAAATTTTGGAAGCAGGGACTTAGAATATGATTTTACTGAATTAGACGAAATAGTTTTGTCTTA
Organism: Candidatus Babeliales bacterium; assembly: GCA_021735465.1. Taxonomy (GTDB): domain Bacteria; phylum Babelota; class Babeliae; order Babelales; family UASB340; genus JAIPGX01. Next base: position 620 of record JAIPGX010000056.1, read on the forward strand.
TTCTATATCTATTCATAAAAGTCAAGGGTCAGAATTTCAAGCAGTTATAATTCCAATATTTATGCAACATTTTGTTTTGCTACAAAGAAATTTAATTTATACAGCTATTACGAGAGCCAAAAAACTTTGTATTTTAATTGGTCAACCAAAAGCAATTTTTTTAGCAATAAAAAATAATAAAAATATAAAAAGAAACACTTTTTTAAAAGAGTTTTTAACAACAGATTTACAAGCTAAATAGTTTTTTATAAAAAAATAAGTTATAATAATTTTCATGAAAATATCTAAAATAAAAATTTTGATAATTACTTTATTATTGGCGGTTATTATAATCTTTAGGTTTTCACCAATAATAGATTATTTAACTTTTGAAAGTTTTATTAAATATAAAAATGATTTTAAACTTTTAATTAATGCCCATTTATATATTTCAGTTTTACTTTATATATTAGCCTATGTAATCTCAAACGTATTTCTTTTACCATTTTCAGCACTTTTAACAATTGGTGGAGGTTTTATATTTGGAATTTTGTTCGGCACAATTTTTTCAAATATAGGTTCAACTTTAGGAGCTGCATGTTCTTTTTTAATATATAAATATTTATTTGGAAAAACGTTACAAAATAAATATCAAGATAAATTAACAAATTTTAATAAAAATTTAAAAAGTAATTCTTCTTATTATCTTTTAATAATTAGATTAGTACCAATCATACCATTTTTTATAGTGAATATTCTGGCAAGTTTTACTCAGGTAAGCCTTGCAACTTTTATCTGGACAACATCTTTAGGAATAATTCCAATATCAATAATATTTACAATGGCCGGGAAAAAAATAGAAACAATTTCAAAGCCTGGCGATGTTTTTTCTAGACAAATGCTAATAATTTTATCTTTAATAATTATTTCAGCATTAATTCCTATGATCATAAAAACCTGTAAAAAAATAAAACGTAAAAGAACAAGTTATTAATCTACTTAAAACCTCAAATTAATTTTGGAGAAAAACTTTGAACGAATGTGTTTTTATAATTTTGGGAGCAACGGGAGATTTAACAAAAAGAAAGCTTATTCCAGCAATATATAAATTAATAAAAAATAAAAAAATAGAGAAATTTGCAATTATAGGCGTTGCAAGTTCTCCAACAGATATAAATACAATTATAGAAAATTCAAAAGAGTTTATCTCTGAAAAAAAAATAGATATCAATGTGATAAATAGTCTGAAAAATAATTCTTACTATTATAGATTAAATTTTTATAATACTTCTGAATATCAAGATTTAAAAAAACTTATTGAACAGGTTGAGTTAAAACATTCTTTGGTATGCAACAAAATATTCTATTTTGCTACATTACCAGAACATTTCAAAATATTAACAGAAAATTTAGCAAAACATAAAATTGTAGAAAAACATGAATCAACCCATCAATGCTCAAAATGCAAACATCCATGGTCTAGGATTGTTTACGAAAAGCCATTTGGAAAAGATTTAAAATCAGCAAAAGAAATAAATAAATGTATATCAAAATTATTTTATGAAAAACAAATTTATAGAATAGATCATTATTTGGGTAAAGAACTTGTTGGTGATATTGCTATTGCACGCTTTACAAATACCATATTTGAACCACTATGGAACAATAAATATATAGAATCTGTAAATATTACATTAAGCGAAAAAATAGGAATAGAGGGCCGTGGTAAATTTTACGATGAATATGGTGCGATCAAAGATATTATTCAAAATCATGCATTACAAATTTTAGCACTTATCGCAATGGAGCAACCAAAAACTTTAACAGCCCAAGATGTAAGAGACGTCAAATCTAAAGTTTTTAAAAAAGTTAAAATAGAAAAAACTACATTGGGTCAGTATGAAGGTTACACGCAAGAACAAAATGTAAATCCTGAATCTAAAACAGAAACTTTTGCTGCAATAAAATTATATATAAATAATAAAAGATGGAAAAACGTGCCATTTTTTATAAAAACAGGAAAATTTTTAGACAAAAAAGAATCGTTAATAACAATAACATTTAAACAAATTAAATGCTTACTACCAGAACATTGTCCTACAGATTCAAATAAATTAATAATAAAAATAGAACCCGATGAAGGTTTTTATCTTGAATTAAATGCAAAAGTTCCAGGAAGAACATATCAAACAACGCCTGTTATTATGAATTTTTGTCACTCATGTCTTTTTGGCCCCAACACTCCAGCTGCATATGAGAATCTTTTGTATGATGTAATAAACGGCGATCAATTTGCTTTTGTTCGTTCAGATGAAATTGAATTATCATGGAAAATTGTAGAACAAATAGATAAATCAAAATTAAAATTGTATAAATATAGAAAAGGCAGCACCGGGGTAAATTAAAAGCAATTTTAAAAAATAAATCATAATAATTATTGAAATAGATATTAAACTATTACTTGAATTTGTTTGATATTTAGTCAAACTTACTGCGCCTTGTGTGCAGTAAAAAGTGAGTTAGGCCCTAGTGTGTACTAGGGCAAATTAAATTTCAATAATTATTTTTATGTGCTAATTATTGAAATTGTTATAATTTATAATAAAAATTCAGGAAACAAATCATGAAAATAGCATTAATAGGTTTGGGTAGGATGGGACATGCAATAGCTTATAGATTATTAAAAGATAATCATAAAGTTTTGGGTTATGACCCAGCAGTAAAAGAGATTCCAGAAAATTTACAAAACTTTAAAAATTTAATTCTTATTAAAAATTTAAAAGAAATTATTAGTCAAAATTTAGATGCAATATGGCTAATGGTTCCAGCAGGACAAACAATAGATAAAATTATACAAGAATTATTAAAAAATAATTTACAAGAAAATTCTATTATTATAGATGGCGGCAACAGTTATTATAAAGATACAATAAAACGATTTAATTTTTTAAAAACAAAAAATATAAATTACATGGACTGCGGCACATCTGGTGGGCTTTTGGGAGAAAAAATTGGCTTTTCTTTAATGATAGGCGGAGAACAAAATATCTTTGAAAAACTTGAGCCAATATTTAAATCTATTGCACACAAAGATGGTTATGATTATATGGGACCTACTGGAGCAGGCCATTACGTTAAAATGGTGCATAATGGCATAGAATATTCAATATTACAAGGCTATGCCGAAGGTTTTAATCTTTTAAAAAATAATAATAATTTTAAAAATTTAAATTTGGAAAAAATCAGTAAAACATGGCAAAATGGCAGCGTAATCAGATCTTGGATATTAGATCTTGCTCATAATATTTTTGCAAAAGATCAAGAATTAAAAAATATCTCTGGTAATATTGGAGAAAACAAAACAGGTCAATGGACATTGCAAGAATGCAAAGAACAAAATATACCAATGGACTTATTAGAGAGATCTTTGCAAATTAGAGAATGGTCAAGAGAATCTGGTGGCAATTATGCAACAAAAGTTGTTGCTATGCTACGCAATGCTTTTGGTGGACATGAAATCAAAAAAAATTAATTTTGAAAATATGAAAATAATAGATATAAGCTGGCCAATAACAAAAAATTGTACAGAATATAAAAATAAAAAAACTGTACAATTCGAATTTTTAAAAAACTTTGATCAAGATAATGTTCGAGATTCAATCATAACTCTTGGTTCACATACTGGCACACACATTGACGCCCCGGCTCATTTTTTAGAAAATGGCAAAACAATAGATCAAATAAATTTGGAAAAATTTATAGGCAAAGCAAAAGTTTTAGACTTAACCCATGTTCAAGAAAAAATCACTGAACAAAACTTAGATCAATTTTATATAGTAAAAGACGACATAATTTTACTTAAAACAAAAAATAGTCTATTATCAGAAACTCAAAATTTTGAACCTAATTTTGTTTATTTAGAAAAATCAGGTGCAGAATTTTTGGCAAAAAAAGAAGTGAAAACTGTTGGCATTGATTACCTTGGGATTGAAAGAAACCAACCTGATCATGAAACTCACAAAATTTTATTAGAAAAAGAGATTGTGATTATAGAGGGTCTAAGATTAAAGGATGCAACAGAAAAAGAATACTTCTTTTATTGCTTGCCAATATTTACTGTTGGTCTAGAAGCAGCGCCGGCAAGAGCAATTTTAATAAAATAAAATTTTATAATTTGGGATTTTATGAAAAATTTTACAAAACAAAACAAACTATTTTTTATCAAAAAATTTATATTTTGCTTATTTTTTATTTTTAGTTTTCAAAATATTTTTGCTATGCAAGAAGAAATAGATCTAACAAAATATGCACATGCAAACATTGCTGATCCAAGGATAGAAGCTCAATTTTTAAAAGTTATTTTGGAAACACAGAATAATTTATCAGGATCAAATAAAGCTATCATGCAAAAATTGCATGATAGGTTGCAATCTATTTTAAATAAAAAAAAAGAAAATTGCATTCTTGATGAGGGAGATTTAAGAGAAACGCAAAATACCATAAATATAGCAATAAAACGAAACCTTATTAATCCTAATATAAATGAAATCTATGAAAGAATAAAAAATTTAAGAAAAGATAATTTTAATGCTTTTGAAAATATCGTAATGCCAGACCAACCAATATATGAACAACAGATACCGGCCCAAGCATCAGATTTTAACCATGAAAAATTTAAAAAAATATTTCAAAATTTAGAACGTGAACATAACGAAGCCTTAAGAAATTTAAAAAATTTAAGTGAAAAAGGAACTAGCTTTCTTAGCTTTTTCGAAGCAAGAATAATGTATAAAGACGCAATTAATCGTATCAAGTTGAAATTAGATTCAATTAAGGAAGAAGAAGAAAATAACGCTAAAGAAGCCATTGAGATATTTTATATACATCAAGAATATAAAAAAATGAGTTATGATATTGAACAAAAAGATGAATTTTTTAAAAATGAAGCAATAAGAATAGAACAAGAAGCACTTAGAAAAAAAAATCAAGAACAAAAAGAAAAACGAAAACAACAATATCATGAAGATGCAAAATTTTCTCTTAAAACTGATCCTGTAATTCAAGAATTATTGACACAATTTGAAAAAGAAAAGTTAATTTTTTTAGAAAAAGCAGAAAAATATAAATCGCCTTTTTATTCTTTAGATTATGTTAAAACAAAAAATGATTTTTTAAAAATACGAAATGAAATTGAAGCTAAAATATATGCAAGAAGTAGTGAAATACGAATAACATCAAGTTTTATAAGATTCGATAAAATTAGTAATGATGAATCAATAATTATTAATGAACTTTGGGATCAATATGATGCTTCTGTGAATATTTTATTTAAAAATGAATCTATTCGTCAAAATAAACAAAGAAATTTAGCAATTATTACAACTACAATTGTACTAACAGTTAGCTATGTAGCCTATTATACACATAATAAAAATAAAGAATGCAAGCAAGATTTAGAAATTATTTTAAATAAATTAAAGAATAAATTGAGCCAAGAAAAAATTGATCAATTTATTAAAAAGCGCTCTGCTTTCTTTCAAAAATATTTACCAACTTGGACAAAAAGAATGTTTGGCATGCAATATGATTGGAAAAAATATTTAAATAAAATTTCTAAATTATCTCAAGAAGAATTGGATAATTTTAATTTCTAATTTTATTCTTTATGCTCATGATCGCATTCAATACAATTTTCATGATCATGCTTATGCTCATGTTCAACTTTATGCTTTTGGGCATGCTCTTTTTGAGCTTTCAAATAATACTCCATCATCTTTAAATTTCTAAGCTTATTATTATAATCAAGTTGCAATCTAGAAAAAGACACCCTTAAGTCTTTTAATGTTCTATTCAAAAAATTTCTGGAATTTTTAACTTTGATCTTAATAATTTCTAAAAAACTATCTGGTGCATCTTTAACAACAGTTATATCTTTAAAATGCTCTGGAGAAACAAGATTATTAAAAAAATCTAATTCTGCAACACATGCTTTTTGCGTCTCTTCTAAAAGACTATAATATCTCTTGAAATATTTTTCACTATTATCAAGATCTTCTTTTGGCAAATCTTCATTCTCAGCTAAATTATAAAGTTTTTTTAAAGATTCAACCCATAGATTTTCATTAGAAATACAAGAATTTTTTTTGGCTTCAAGTTCATTTACTAAATTTTGATAATCTTTTATTAAAAGATTAACTCTTATTCTAAGCTCAGAATCAATATCTTGATATTCCAATTTTTTGGTCAAATCTTTTATCTGTTCTTCTCTTTTTTTTTCAATATCATCCATTTCTTCTAAGTTCATATTTTCTTTTTCTATTTGCATAAATTAACTCAATTAAATTTTATTTATAAATGGTTTTTTATTTTAAATTAAAGCACTTTTAAGATAGTAAAACAAAAACTTTAAAAAAACAATTTTTAAAATTTATATTGACTTTATCAAAATAGATATAAACATGGTTAATAATTTTTTATTAGAAAGTTAAAAAATTTAAAAAACTTGAAAAACCCATTTATTTAAAAGTATTATTTAAAATAATTCAAAAAACTGTAAAGATTTTTAATTTTACTTCAAATAGCAAAATAATTTTTTACACAAAAAAGGCAAAAACATGATTAAATAAAAACAAAACTCAACTTTTGTAACAAAGTTATTAACAACATTGTTAGTAAGTGCTCACA
>JAIPGX010000057.1 GCA_021735465.1 Candidatus Babeliales bacterium
TACACCATCTACAACCCCGGCATACTCAGGCAAGGGCAAAACATTAATTTGTAAATTATTAGATAAAGCTTTTTTTTGTTGATAATTTTCACCAAAAAATACAGGAAGACCACCAAAAAAATCATCGTCAAAAAAGCCACCACGCCTGTTTTTTCTTTTTACTGGTGTGTTAAAATTTATTACAACAGGGTCTATATCAATTCTTCCTGTTTCTTGAGGTAATAATAAAAATTTTTTTTCTAAAACCGTATAATTTTTACCTTCAAATTCTTCTTGATATTTTCCAACTTTCTGAATTTCTTTGGATATAAAACCAGGTAAATTAATTTTCTCCATACCAATTTGTAAGATATTACCTCTACTGTAAACTTTGGCACTTAAAACTAATGGTTGTCCAACAAAGACAGTTTTTGCATCTATACTTAATTTACAAAAAACTTCATAACTTTGCTCTTGTGATAAACCATTTTGATTGGTTCCACGAGCAACGGTGCCAGCCGTTCTTTTTTTAACTTGTAAGACTAAATTTTCAGGAACAGAGTTTATAGTTTTATTATTTTGCATAATTTTGGCAGGACCAATTGTAAATATACCCTCTTTAAGACAAGATACATCATAAATATAATTTTTTTGCGAGGAAAATTCTGAATTTATCATTGACATATTTATAAATTGATTTATTCCAGCAACATTAAATTGATCTAAGCCGACAATTTCAACATCGCTGTCATCTTTATCTTGTCCAATTACAATAACTTTTATTTTGAAATTTTCTCCAACAAATACTGTCGGTATATTTTGTCCTGTTTTTGGATCAGTTAAATTTTGAATATCTTCAAGTTCAAGATTTACTCTAATATCAGTAGAATATATTTTTTTAACAAAATTTATATTTATAAAAATAATTAAGACAAACAAAAATTTTAAAAAATTTTGTTTATAAAAATAATCTAAAAACATAAAATGCCCCTTTTTTTACAAAATATAATTGTTTACCATGGCTTTTGTTTTGAATCTAACATTTTACCCCCCTTACTCTGTTGCCAAATTAAGCTTTTTTGCAGTTTTGATTCATCTTTTGCCAAATCATCAAGCAGAACTTTCATCCCTTTTTCTTTTATGCTATCCTGCTTTTCAGGTTGTCCGGCTTGCTGTTTTTCTTGGGAGTTATTATCATGGTTGCCCATATCCTGCTCTTCTTTTTGGGTTTGATCGCCATCAGATTTATCTTGTTGCCCATTTTCTTCTTTCTTTTCGCTATCTTGCGAGCTATTTTCTTCCCCTTTTTCTTGCTGCTGTTTTTCGCTTTTATCTTGTTTTTCTTGCTGCGCTGATTTTTCTGATTGATCTTTATTTTGCTTTTCTTGCTTTTCTTTTTTTCCTTGATCTTCTTGTTGATTCTCTTCTTGATCTTGTTTTTGTTCTTTATCTTTTTTATTTTTCTCTTGCTTATCTTTTTCTTGTTTAAGTTTTATTTCGAGTTCTTTTAATAATTTTTCAGATTCCTTAAGATTTACTTTAACTTTTTCATCTTTATCGTTTAATTCTAAGGCTTTTTTATATTTATCTGTTGCCTGCTTAAGTTCATTTATTGCCAAGTCTAAAATTTTATTATCTTGTTCTTTAAAATCTTTTTTTTGCCAATCCGGCCCTAAAGTTTTTAAACAATTTTTATAAAAACTGTTACCTAGATTAAAATAAGAAAATTCTTGTAACTCTTTTTGATTTTCAGAACAATTTTCTATAGCTCTTTGAAAATTAGATTTTGCTATATCAAATTTGTTTAATTTATAATAAATATCGCCCAAATTATAATTTAATTCTGGATTATCTGGATTATTAACTTGCTCTTTTTCTAAAATTTCTTTTGCTTTATCATAATCTTTTTGTTCGTAAGCTTTATGTGCTTTATGATTAGCCCAAAAAGATACTGTATAGCTTTTTTCAAATAAAAAATTTAATAACAAAAAAAATAATAAATTAACTTTAAAAAAATTTAATTTACTCACTATAAAATCCATTCTAATGCTAATAATATCCATGCGGCACCAAGTAGCCATGGATATTTATCTTGATAAAAAGAAATATTTTTATCTAAAAATTTTTCTTTTTCGTATTTTCTTATCTCGCCAATCAATTGATCTAAATCAGAATCACTAAAACTAATTTTAAAATATTTTCCATTTAAATACTCAGAAATATTTTGTAAAACATTTTCGTTTAATTTAGAGAGAATAATATTATTATTTTCATCAACTTCGTTGCCTATTTGTTTGCCTGATAAATCAAATTTAGGAATTGGTGCACCTTGAACAGTTCCAACACCAAGAGCAAATAATTTTATATTTTCTTGTTTTGCTTTATTTTTTACAGATTCTAAATTTAATGAAAAATCTTCGCCGTCAGTAGCCAAAACTAAAAATTTATTTTTTCTGTTTTTATCAAAACCAAAAACTTCTATGGCCTTGTTAAGCGCAGAATCTATAGAAGTTGTACCGGAAGCTATTGATTCTACACTAACTTGATCTAAAAACATTAAAAATGCCGCGTGATCTACCGTCAATGGACAAAGTAAAAAAGCAGATCCTGAAAATAAAATTAACCCTACTCTTTCAAAATCTAATTTTTCAAGCAAATTTCTAATTTTTAATTTAGTAAATGCTAATCTATTTGGCTTTAAATCTTGCGCCATCATGCTACGTGAAATATCTAAAGCTATTAATAAATCTCTGCCCTCTTGAGCAATTTTCGTTTCTTTTTTATCCCACGATGGTCGCAATAGTGCTATAAAAATCAAAATTAACGCGCCTATTAAAAAAATAGACTTTAATAATTTTTTTAATAAAGAAAAATTACTAAATATAATACGCAAATTTGTCTTATCGCAAAGAACCGGTAAATTTTTTTTTGCTCTTAAATAATTTCTTATTACAAAAAAAATTATAATTAAAAAAACAGGCAAAAATATAAAATTATTTAAACCTGCCCAATATATTCCCAAAAATTTCATAATTTAATAACAAATGCTTCGCCAAATAAATAATTTTAAAAATAATTCTAAACCCAAAATTAACAAAAATATCCAAATAAAATCCAAAAAAGCTTCATAATAATTTTGAAAAATATCTGTTTGATATTCTGTTTTTTCTAACTTATCTATCGTGTCATAAATCTTTCTTAAATTTGCTGGATTGTTTGCCATAAAAAATTGTCCCCCTGTTTGTTTTGCAATCTTTTCTAAAAGCTGCATATCTATATCAGTTCTTACTCTTTGCACGCCAAAAAGCGGATGATTAATAAAACTGCCTTGTGGATTACCGATTCCAATCGTATAAATTTTTATACCAAATTGTTTTGCCAAATCAATTGCTGTGTCAGGATCAATTTTTTCAGGCGTAGGCACACCATCAGTTAACAAAATTATAACTTTACTTTTTGCTTTTGATTTAATTAGTCTATTAACCGAGGTAGCAAGACCGGTCCCCAAGCTTGTACCTTCAGAATTTATGTAACCTATCTCTAATTCTGAGACAATTTGTTTTAAAATATTTTTATCTAATGTCAATGGCGATCTAGAAATAACATCTTTTGCAAAAATAACAATACCAATTGGATCATCGGTTCTTTTTTCTATAAATCTTATAGCTTCATCTTTTGCAACTTTAATTCTTGTTCTTCTATCTTTTAGATCATCAAAAACTTGCATACTTCCAGAAACATCGACAGCCAAAACAATATCTACACCGGATACATTTATTTTTGAATTTGTATCGACCCATTGAGGCCTTGCTATTAAAAACATTAAAAATAAAAGAATTAAAGCACGTAAAAAAAACAAAATTTTATTATGATTTTTTTTAACTAAATTTTCATTTTTTAAAAAATCACATAATGCATAAGAATAAACAGGATGCTTATAAAATTTTATGCGATAAAGTAAAATTATTACGTAAATGGGTATAAAAATATAAAAAATATTATAATAAGCAAATTTTAAGACATGCATTTTTTAAACCAATCATGCACACGTTTTGTAAACTCTTCTTCACTTTCATTATCAATATAAGAAAAAGGCTCACCAATGACAAGCCGTATTTCATTTCCCTTAGAATTAAAAATAAAACTCTTTTTTGGTAAAACTTTATGTACACCTAAAATGGCAATTGGATAAACTTGACGATTTAATTTTTTAGACAAAACAGCAAACCCATTTAAAAATTCGTGAATTTGACCATCAGCATATCTTGTACCCTCTGGAAATAATAAAATATGACTTTTGTGCGTTTTGGCCAAATTATAAGCTTTTACAAGTGCACGTGCAGCCATTCCAGAACTTTCTCTTTGCACAAGCACATGCATTCTTTTTAATAAAATTCTTAAAACCGGAATACTACCTAATTCTTTTTTACTAATCCAAACATGAGGCCTATTTTTGAGAATAATCTCTGTTAATAAAATATCTAAAAAAGATACATGGTTCATAACAAAAATAGCCGGCTCTTTTAGATATTTAACTAAATTTTGTTTTCCCTCTATTTTGATACGCGTAAAAGAAGTTAATAATAATATTTTTGACCACAAATAAGTAAGAAAAAAATAAAACTTATTTTTATATCTTATTCTTTTAGGTAAGAATGTTAATGGAACACATAGACTAGAAAAAATTAGTGACACAAACAAAAACAAAGTATAGGTTCTAATTGTTCTTAAAAAAAGCCTCATAATTTATTCATCTTTACTTATTCATCTTTTTTTTCAAAAAAACTGTGAGTATAATTTTCATTTTTTTTAATAGAATAAAATGTAAATAGAGCAACTATTATCATGTAATCTACAAACAAATTTGAATATTTTACTAACAAAACTTTTAAACTAGCAAGAAAATCAAATGTTCCAGCAGAAATTATGTTTTTCTCTAATTCCAAAAAACCCCATGAAAATAATACCCAAAAAGCAAATATTATAAATAAAAAAGCTAAATTATATAAAATAATATTTAAAGATTTTTCTATAGTAAAAAACAAATCCTTAAAAGAGTAATTTGAATCTAACCAACAAAAAGCAATTATTAATTCTGAAATTTTTATAAATAATCCAACCGACCAATGAGCAGTAGGAAAAACTGTAATTCCAAAAGACAAGAAAAAATATATTATAAAAAAAAGAATAAGTGACAACATAAACCAAAGCTGTATATATCTTAAAAATCCAATTTTAAAATAATAAAAATCTACAAAACCATCGCCACGTCTTATTGATAATAAAAAACCAATTGATAAGAAAAACCAAATAATAGAAAGAAAAAAATTGATTAATAAAACGGTAACATTACCTGTATTTAAAGAATCAACTTTAACACTTGAACCTTTTAATATTAAGTCGCCAAAAATTAAGAAAAAAAATGAATAAAAGATAAAAAGCCAGCCAAAAAAAGCTAGAAAATTTTTAGTTCCATAATAAAGTCTATTACAAAAACGCCTGAAAAAATCTCCAAAATTTTTAGGAGCCAAAATCTGAAGTGATCTAATCCATTGATAAAATATTATTTGCATAAAAAACTTTTCATTTAAAAAAAAGATTAAAATCTTTGTGTTTCATTCTCACGTAATATATTGATACGGCGCTCAAAGATAATAGCCATGTTAAAAATAAAAACAAGTAAAAAAAACACACTAAAAACGTACATAAAAAAATATTATCAACTAAAATATTATAAAAGCTTGAAAATAAATAAACGGCGAAAAGGTAAATTGAAACCTGCAATCCACCAAAAGTTAAACCTAAAATTAAACATGTTGGCAAATAATAAAAGATAAATTTTATACCATTTAAAAAAGAATAAAAAAATGTTTTTATAGTATTTTCTGAGTCAAGAAAAAACAATGTTACTATAGAAACTCCTGGTAAAATAGCAACCCATAAAAGCAGTATAACTATTAAAAAAAATTTCCAGTATCTATTTAAGTAAGAGAAAAAATAAAAAATATTTTTTGCTTCAACAGACGGCCTTGCAATTAAAAAAGAATAAAAAAATAAAAATAAATTTATAAAAATAAAAATGATAAAACTAAAACTGGAAAAATTTATTTTTAAAAAGAAAACGGAATCAATGAAATTAGTTCCAATAAAATAAATATTCAAAAACAAGAGTAAAAATAACCACCAAAAATTTTTTGCAAAAATAAAAACCGTTCTTCTAAAAGAATTTAAAACCAGTAACAAAAAAGATTTAAATTCTTTTTTGTTAAAAATTTCCAGAGACTCGAGCCATTTTGACAATAAAACATTAGAAAACATTAAATTAATCCTAATTTAAGAATTTTTTATTCAAATTTACTGAAAAACTCGCCCTGTAAGATTCTAAACAATTTTAAATTAAAAATCAAAAGTAATAAATTGTAGCTGTTTAATCAAACCAAAAAATAGATTATTTGACACATAGAAAATAAATTGCTTATTATTATATTTAGAAGATAAAAAATAGCTGGGGGGCTAAAATGATGAACGCAAATGGAAAAAATTTAAAAACAACAAAAAAAACTAGTAAAATGGGAAGTAAATTAAAAATTTTAATTGTAGAATCTCCTGCAAAAATAAAAACTATTTCAAAATTTTTGGGATCTGATTTCAAAATTATGTCTACTTTTGGACATGTAAAAGATTTACCTACAAAAAAATTAGGAATTTCTAGAGATCCAAAAGATAACCATATTGAATTAGAATATGTTGTAATTAAAGATAAAGACAAAGTTATTGCAGATATATGCAAACAGGCATCACGAGCTGGCGAAATTTATCTGGCATCAGACCCGGACAGAGAAGGTGAAATAATTTCTTGGCATATAGGTCAAGAAATAGCCAAAGTTTTTAAAGATAAATCTAAAATTTACAGAATAACTTTTAATGAAATAACAAAACCTGCAATTTTAGAAGCTATTAATAATAAAAATACGGTTGATATGAAAAAAGTCAGCGCCCAACAAGCGCGAAGAATTCTTGACCGTTGGGTTGGATATGAAGTTTCGCCTATCTTGTGGAAAAAGATATCAAAGGGCCTATCT
>JAIPGX010000058.1 GCA_021735465.1 Candidatus Babeliales bacterium
AAATATAATCAAATATTTAGAAATATTGCTGCACTGGTTAATTTGAATTACTGTCAAACTTAAAAATTGTCCCAATAATTCACAGATACCAGTCTGTCTTTATTTGCAAATATAGACAATTTATTACGCATTAAGTCTAATAAAATTTACAAAACCTTTGATACAGAACAAATAAGCGGGCTTAAAAATATTGCTGATTATTTTCAAATCCCTTTAATACAAAAAGCCATTGAAGATAGTGACAGTGACAATAGTTCGCCATTTGGACTTATAAGCCATGGTTTTATACCATTATCAATTATCAATAAAGCTCTTGGCCTTGATCCTAAAAGTTTAGATTTTTATACAATTGAACAAAATATAAAAACAAAAGAACAACTTTGTGAACTAATAGTTTCGCAAATTTATAAACAACCTGATTTATATTTTTTTATAGATAATCTTTTTCATACTCCTGAAATTTATGATTCCCAACTTTTTTTATGTGAACAAATTTCTAATCTTTTATTATCAAATACCGACGATAAATTTTATTTATCCAATTTTTTAAACCAAATTCCGTCTAGATCTTTTGAAAAATATTTATATGATAAAATAAAAACTATTCTTAAAAATACAGAAATTAACGAAAATTTTAATCTAACCCCAGATTTAGAAATTTTGCTTTCTCCTAAAATATTTTTAAGACTTTTACTTGTTTTATCCGAAGACGAGCTAGAACCCTTAGAAGATCTAGAACCTTTTTTAGATAAACTATCGTTGCTTGTCACAAACAATAGATTAGTAAATTATGATCTTGCTCTTGCTCAAGCCTTGCTTGTTACAAATAATCATAGAGAAAAAAATAACATTTTAAATCATCTTGGTATTGATAAAGGTGAAATAGATGACAATATATACGCTGGGGATAACGGATTACATTTAAGTAATAAAAATTTGGGAGACCCATCAAATTATTCCAAATTTTTATTTTGGCTTGCCGTTGCTCAAATATTAAAATCAAAAATATTATTTTTATCAAATAATCAACTTAGCTCATTGCCAACTGAGATTGGTAATTTAACTAGTCTTGAAGATTTAAGTTTATTTAGAAACCAACTTATGAGTTTGCCCGTTGAAATTGGTAATTTAACTCGCCTTAACTATTTAACTTTATTTGAAAATCAATTAAGCTCTTTACCCGCTGAAATTGGCAATTTAACTAATCTTAATTATTTAGGTTTATCAAATAACCAATTTACAAGTTTACCGGCTGAAATTGGTAATTTAACTGGTCTTGTAAGGTTATGTTTAAGTAAAAACCAGCTTAACTCATTACCAACTGAGATTGGTAATTTATCAAATCTTAACGATTTGTATTTAGATTCTAATCAATTAAGCTCTTTACCCTCTACAATTGGCGATTTATTTAAGAATCATATCAATCCCAGGTTAAACTTAACAAATAATCCTGGACTTTTAAGTAACCCAGAAGCACAAGATATTATTGAAAGATTAAAGGCCAAACGTATTTTGTAATTTGCAAATTAATATTTTAATTATCACTTTAAAAAATAGGGTCTTTTGTAATTTGCAAAAGACCCTAAAAAATTATTTTTTTAAAATTTTTACTTCTTTCCCCTTAAATGCAATACCTAAACTCAAGATATTTTTAATCCCAAGATCTTTTAACTCTTGAGTATATTTTTTTTCTTCTATTTGTTTAATTGCAGCTGTTACTGCATTATCAATTGTTTCTTTTTGTTCAGCTTTTTTGAATTCTATTACAAGTCCAAGTTTATTTTTATCATTTGGTATAAGCATAACATCATAACGTCCAAAACCACTTTCACGGTTAGATTTAACTATATAATCTTTACTCAATGTAACTAATATGCCTAAAACAAATGCGTGATAAATTTTTTCAGACTCATTTTCGGGTAAATCAAAACTACTAAAACTAGAAGTAACAAAATTTATAAAATATTCTTTGAATTCTTCAATATTGCCTGAAAGTAAATTTTCAAGCATAAATTTATATTTACTAAAATTAATACTATTTTCAAACCAGTAGATTATTATTTTTTCGTAAAGAATTTTTATTTCCTGATTAGGCATGGAAAGCTTAACAGGATTATCATAATTTTTTCTAACTTTAGTGGCGGTTAAATAACCACTAAAAAGTAAAAGACTAAATACCGCCGAATTTATTTTGTATATATCTGGAAAAACAATATTTTCATCAATATTATATTCAATACTCGCTCCGGCAATAATATTTTCAAGAATTGTTTTTAATTCTTCATCCCCTCTAGAAATTAAATCTCTAATAAGTTGATTATCACTGGTATTAACCCAATAAACAGAGAATTCTGCTTTATTACTTATAAAATTTAAAATTGACCAGGGGTTATAAATTTTGTGATTACCAAAATTATAACCATCATACCATTTTTTTACTTCATCAATCTTATTTTCAAGATTGTAATCTTTTAAAAGTTTTTCTACCTCCGATTGTTCAAATCCAAAAAATTCAGAAAAATCTTCTTTTAAAATAGAATAAACTGCCAAATTATTAAGACCACTGAAAATGGATTCTCTCGCGACTCTTAAAATTCCAGTAATCACTGCTTTTTCCAAATTTGGATTATCTTTTAGACCAGCACCTAAAAAGCCCCGCATAAAATTTATAATTTGAATATAATAATTGTTTATAAAACCTGCATTTATTGGTGAGTCATATTCATCTATAAGTATTATTGGTTTTTTATTATGAAATTTAGTTAAGTATTCAGTTAATTTTTTTAGACTATTTTCATAATCAAATTGTTCAGCTTTTCTAGAAATAATATTTTTAAATATATTTTTATCATTACTGTCTAAAATGTTACTATCCAATAAATATTTATGTCTTTTAAATTCTTGACCAATAAGATCTTTTATTTTATTAAACGTACTTTCCCAATTTGTTTCTTTAATATCTTTTAACGTAAAAAATATTACCGGATATTGTTCTTGGTAACTCATGCATTCTTGACACTTTTCTATCTTCAGACCTCTGAATAATTGTTTATTACTAATGGCCTGTCCTCCGTAGCCACCTGCCTGTCCACCATCCTGTCCTGCGAAGCCACCTGGGCGTAGGGGGATTGTTTTTTCAAAAAAAAATCTGAGCATAGAAAGATTAATAGTTTTACCAAATCTTCGGGGGCGAGGTAAAAGTAAAACTTTTGCATCAGCATTTATGATTTCTTTTATAAAATAAGTCTTATCAACAAAATAATAATTATTTTCTATAAGTTCTTTAAAGTCACTTATGCCTACCGGCAATTTTTTTAATTTTTTAATCATTTTTTATCTCCTATTTTTTTTAAACGTAGTAAAAGTCTAGTTTATTCAAAGTATAACTGCAAACTTACTACTAAAAAGTTACAAATAGAAAAGCAATATAGATTTTTCAACGCTTTAGACAAAAAAGCAAGCTCATGTTAATATTTTTTCATTAAAATTGTGTTATTATATAAAAATTTTAAAATTTTAATTATGAGATTTTATTATGGAAATGGATAAACATTACGAACATTCTGCTTTTGAAAAGCAAGCAAGAGAATTATGGGAAGAAAATAAGATTTATCAATTTGATAAAACCAGCAAAAAAGAAACTTTTAGTATCGATACCCCGCCTCCGACAGTCTCCGGAAGCCTTCACACAGGCCACGTATTCTCTTATGCCCACACAGATATAATCGCAAGATTTAAAAGAATGCAAGGCTTTAACATATTCTATCCAATGGGCTTTGATGACAACGGTCTTGCAACTGAACGTTTTGTTGAAAAAACACATAAAATAAAAGCTCATAATTTAAAAAGATCTGAATTTATAAAACTTTGTTTGCAAGAGACAGAAAAAGTAGAAAAAGAATTTGAAAATTTATGGAAATCTCTTGGTTTTTCTATGGATTGGACAAAAGTTTATTCTACCATTTCAAATAGAGTAAGAAAAATTTCTCAATATTCTTTTATAGATTTGTATAATAAAAATTTTATTTATCGCAAAAGTGAACCATCTCTTTATTGCACAACATGTCGGACTGCTGTTGCACAAGCAGAATTAGATGACAAAGAAATAACTACAACTTTTAATGACATAGAATTTCAAACACAGGATGGTGAAAAACTTATAATTTCTACAACAAGACCTGAATTATTACCAGCTTGTGTTGCAATTTTTTATAACCCGGAAGATACGCGCTACGCGCATCTAAAAGATAAAAACGCTGTTGTGCCGATTTTCAATAAACAAGTAAAAATTTTAGCTGACGAAAAAGTTGATCCAGAAAAAGGTTCTGGACTTGTTATGTGTTGCACTTTTGGAGATCAAACTGATATTCATTGGTTTAAAAAACATAAATTAGAATTTATTCAAGCAGTAGGCAATAACGGCAAATGGACGAATGTTACAGGCCCTCTTGAAGGCTTGAATGCAATTGAAGCTAGAAAAAAGATTTTAGAATTGTTAAAAGATTCAAAGCAATTATTATCCCAAAAACAGATTACACATAGTGTTAATGTTCATGAAAGATGTAAACAAGAGATTGAATACATAATTTTCCCTCAATGGTTTATAAAAATTTTAGAAAATAAACAAATTTTTTTAGATTTGGCAGATAAAATTGATTGGAAGCCAGCATTTATGAAATCTAGATATAAAGACTGGGTTTCAAATTTGAGCTGGGATTGGTGCATATCACGTCAACGATTTTTTGGAATTCCATTTCCTGTTTGGCACTGCCAAGATTGCAATCAAATAATTTTAGCCGATGAAAAAGATTTACCTATAGATCCTCAAGAAATATTATATCCCGGTAAACACTGCCCAAATTGTTCTGGAACAAACATAAAGCCAGATACTGATGTTATGGATACATGGAACACTTCAGCGCTTACTCCACAAATTAATACTAATTGGCCCGAAAATAATACTAGTATTAGCATGCCAATGAGCATGAGGCCACAAGCGCACGATATTATTAGAACATGGGCTTTTGATACTATTGTAAAAGCCCATTATCACAGCAATATGATTCCATGGAAAGAAATTGTGATCTCTGGCCACGTTTTGGCAGGGAAAGAAAAGGTTTCTAAATCTAAAGAGGGTTCTATAAAAGTTCCCGGGCCATTAGATTTGTTAAAAAATTACCCGGCTGATGTTATAAGATATTGGGCTGCAAATGGCAAATTAGGGACAGATACTGCTTTTAGCGAAAATCAACTAAAAATTGGCCAAAGATTAATTACTAAATTATGGAATGCATTCAGATTCTGCAAAGAGCATATAGAGCAATTTAAATTTAATAATAATATTGATAATAGAGATATAGAAAATAATCTGGATAATCTAAATAAATGGCTTTTAGATAATTTTAGTAATACCGTTAAAACGTATCACTCTTATTTTGAACAATATGATTATACTTTGGCACTAGAAACAGCAGAAAAATTTTTCTGGCATATTTTTTGTGATAACTATTTAGAATTAATAAAAGATCAGATATTTAATCCCGATAAATATTCTGAACAAATTTTACAAAATACTAGGTTTACGCTTTATACAGTTGGTCTAGGTATTCTAAAACTTTTTGCACCAATTTTACCTCATATAACAGAAACAATTTATCAGCAATTATATAAAGACAAAGAAAAGGCAGTAAGCTTGCATATAATAACTTTTAATAAAAATTTATATAATTATAGCTTTGAAAAAGAAGCTAATCTTATAAATAAAGTTATAGAACTTATAATTTTGTGCAGAAAAGTAAAAACTGAAAACAAATTGTCTTTAAAGGCAGAAATAGAAAATTTAAATATTTACTCAGAAAAGAATGAAATTTTAGAACAATTAAAACAAGAAGAAACTTTAATTTTGGGTATTACAAAAGCCAAAAATTTAAATTTCTTGAATAAAAAATTGCAAGATAATAACTTAGAAAAAATTGGTGAGATTTTAAACATGAGTCTGAGTATATAAATTCTGTAATTTTAAAAAAATGATCTTAATAAAAAATAGATTAAAAAAAATCAAAATAGATTCGAATAAAATAAAAAAAATTGTAGCCCAAATGTTAAAATCTTTGGGCTACGAAAATTTTGATATTGGCATTTTATTTACAACAAATAAAACTATCAAAAATTTTAATAAAATTTATCGTCAAAAAAATAAGCCCACTGATATCTTATCTTTCCCATATCATACGGATCTTAAACCAGGTCAAAAAATAAAAATTATGTCTCCTGATGATCAAAATTTAGGGGACATAATAATTTCCCTCGAATTTGCTCAAAAAGATGCAAATTCTTTAAAACATTCGCTTTTAGAGCATCTAAAAATTCTTCTCGCCCATGGCATAGTGCATTTAATTGGCTATAACCATGAAACTGATGAACAATATAAAGAAATGCAAAAAATAGAAAAGAATTTGTTAAAAATTATTAAATAAATTTATCTTTTATTTAATTGAGCAATATCTATTGGAATAAATTGACCATTAAATTCAGCCATTAATTGCGTACAACCAAGACCCTTTAAAATCTTAAAAAAGCTTTGCATACTAAAGTCTTTTTTTGCGCCAGAACGCATTGCTTGAACTACAGTTGGAGATACATTAGCTAATTTTGCTAATTTCCTTACAGATAAATCATCTTTTTCCATTAGAGCTAGAAGCAATTCTGATAATAAAAGACTATGATATTCTTCATCAAATATTGTCTTCTCTTTAGTACTTAATGATTTAATAAATTTATCACTTGTCGATTCTATTTTTTTAATCATAATAATTTCCCTCTTTGCATCTTTTAATATAATCCTGCATAGCTTTTAATGCTTTTGTTTTTTCTTTTGGAGACATTTTATCTGCCTTTTTTTCAAACGCA
>JAIPGX010000059.1 GCA_021735465.1 Candidatus Babeliales bacterium
AAAATAAAAGAATTCCGGAGGCAACAGAAGCATTGTACGAAATATCAGGTTGACGTTGCGGCAAAGTAACAATTTGCCCTTCTTTTAATATATTTTTTGAAATTCCAATTGCCTCATTGCCTATGACTAGACATAATGGCTTTTTGTAATCAATCTTTGTTGCATCTTTGCCGTTTTCTAAAGCAGCCATATATAAATTATAGCCAGCAGATTTTAATTCAGAAACTGCCATTTGCGCAGTAGGGGCAACAATAATATCTAAATGTTCAGCTAAACCAGCAGAAGAAACTATCGCCGCAGCATTTAATGGCGCGGAATTTTTTTTAGTTAAAACAATTCCTGTTACTCCAGTGCAATATGCAGAACGCAGAATTGCACCCAAATTTCTTACATCTTGAATAGAATCTAGAAATAAAATAAAAGGCTTTTTGACAGGATCAAACATTTTTGATTGATACTGAAATTGCGAAACTAAAGCGACAATACCCATATGATCTTGAGTCCCTGCCATATAATCAAGCTTTTCTTTTGAAACATACTGAATATTTGGGATGCTTTTGGGAAGATAACTTTTTATTCTATCCCATGCTTTTGGTAAAGGCTTTGTTGTGTAAATAGAATGCAATTTTCTTCTTTTTGCCTTTAGCATTTCAATTATAGAATGCACACCACAAATAACGTCGTACTGAAGATCTTTGCCTTTTTTTGAAATTTTTTTAGCCATATAAGTATAAAATTAATAAAATTTTTAAAAATAAAAAACTATAACTATTATTGTTGAGTAAAAATTACTATAGCATAAAAACCCATAATTAAAAACAAGAAATCTTACTGCAAGTTCCATGGAACTGCAATAGTATCTTTTGTTATGTGGTAACATTCATCTCCTGCATATATAACAACCCCCTTAGCAATACGCAATTTTGGATATGTTTCTTTAAAAGCAGTAATACCACGAATGTCATTTTTACTTACTGTTGTTGCAGTTTTTACCTCAATAGGATAAAAAATTCCATCAATTTCAACAATAATATCTACTTCTGCTCCTGCCAAGGTGCGCCAATGATAAAAATTTGGCATCATATGCAAAGCTGTGCAAAATCCTTTTATCATATTAAAGCAATAAGATTCAAAAAATGCTCCTTGCATTGGACTGGCCGCAAGCGCCTCAGGTGAAGATATACGTTGTAAATAACAGGCAAGACCGGTATCAGCAATAATTCCTTTTGGTTTGAGAGACAGTCGTTTAATGGCATTCATATGAAAAGGTTGCAGTTCAGACCATTGGTATGTATGCATTAAAAGCCGCAACCAACGCTCTGCTGTTTTGGGAGAGATACCAAGTTCTCTGCCCAGTTGTGAATAATTGATTTCTTGTGAAGTAAGTGATGCAACAAGAGCAATAAATCTTCCAAATTTTGAAAGATCTTCAATGTTCTCTAAAAGTCGCACATCACGCTCAACATATGTTTGAACATAGGAAGAAAAATATGCCGTAAGCGCATTATTTGGCAGATCCATGGTTCCTGGCATTCCACCACGCCAAATAGCTTCAATCCGTGTTGGGGCAATATTTATTTTTGTTGAACGATCATTAAAAAAAGTATCCGGATTTTTTAGATACTGTAAAAACCAGTTTTCTTCTTTATTAAAAGTTGCATACATTTCATGAGGGGTCATGGGAAACACAGGAATAATAACAACCCTGCCAGCCAAGCTTTCTGAAACCGATTTTAAAATTGATAACTGTTGGGATCCTGTAAGAAAATATTGGCCCTTATCATCAGAAAGATCAACCTGTCGCTTAAGTGACGGAAGCAATTCAGGAACAAATTGTATTTCGTCTAAAATAATGGGTGGTTTAAAATCACCCAAAAAAAGGTCTGGATTTTTTCTGACATTGTATAGATCTTGAATGGGATCAAAAACAAAAGCCTTATATTGTGGAAAAAGATGCGCCAACAAAGAGCTTTTTCCAACCTGACGAGCTCCAACTAAAAAAATAATTTTAAATAATTTTGAAAAGTCCCTAATTAGATCTTCATTGATTCTTTTTTTATAATTCATCATCTTACCTAGTTTTTTAGACATACGATTACTAATTTACTAGGTAAATTTACAATAAAATCAAAAAAAAGTAAATATTTCCTTAATAACCTAGCAAAACGCTAAAGGGTGAATCTTGAATTTACGAGTAATTACTTTTTTCCTACAGCCATAAGATGTGAGGTAGCTGGCATAATATTACGATCAGATTCTATCAATTCAAGAAAATGAAGCAATGCGTCTAATGATTTTTGGTGAGCAACAGTTTCCTGTAAAGAGGAAAATAACCAACTTGGACCTTCAATACTCATAACGTTGACATTGCTAAAGCCCGCTTCTTTTGTTTCTTGCTCAAGTTCATGCGGCAAATGATAGTAAGCGGTCGTAAAAAAGCGAGGGTCAGATTGAGGATTATTATGACGTCCTGTGCTGATGTCCTTTTCAATAAGTGGTCCCATATAGGGATCTTGAAGGAGGCTCTGAGAACCATAGTACAAAAATGAGGCGTATCTTGAAATGGCTGCAGCACATACAAAACCACCCGGCTTAAGAATGCGATATGCTTGTCGAAGAGCTTTTATTCGATCATTTTTTTCTTGCAAATGATAAAGTGGTCCCAACAATAATACCATATCTGCACATGCATCAGGAGCCGATATTTGACGTGCATCACCAACAACATATTCTTCTAAATGCACGCCTGTTTCTTGTGCTTGCTTTTTTGCTTGCTCAATATGCAATGATGTCAAATCAATAAGATGAACCTTATATCCCTGCTTCGCCAAAGGAAAAGCATAAATACCGGCGCCACCTCCAATATCATATATGACTGCAGGAGGCTTTGGGAGATTTCTCCTTATTATTGCCTCAGTACGTAAACGTTCTACAATATTATCGGCGGTTGCAAAAAGTCTTTCTGCTTCACCGCCTTGAGCATAATAATTACTTATTTTGTCAGAATTTTCTTTCTTCAATTGTTTGTCCTCAGTTCTTCTTTAGGCCTTTACAATACAAGTTCAACATACATGGCTCAGGTTTAAAAAGTATATAGCACCTCTAATTTATCCGCTGGTCCAACATTATCATAAGCTTTTAGTCACAAATTTTATGGATCAACGCTTATTTAAATTTGAAAACCCTTATTTTTATAAAAAATACATAAAAATACAATTTAATCTTTTATATACTCAAAAATAGCAACTTGGTCATACGATCTTCGGCCAATTTCATTAAAACCAAATTTTTTATATATGCTTTGCGATTTTGTATTCCAAAAATCTGTATCAAGAATAATTTTCTTTATTTTCGGCATCAACTCTAAAATCGAAAAAATAAGAGGCCGAGCCAACCCTTTGCCTTGAAATTCAGGCAAAATTGCTAAATGATGTAAATAAACACTTTCTTTGCCAAATTCTACTGCTGGAACAAGATTTTTGGGAAACTTTAAAATATTTTCTGAATTTGGGTATTTACGAAGAAATAAAGCAAAGCCCAAAATTTTATTTTCTTTATTTTTTAGAAAAATTATTACAGGCTCACAATAAAACAAACCCTCTAATAAGCCATTTTCTACTAACTGTAAAACATAATCTCTTGTAGAATTTATGCGATTTATTAGATTCTCTTTTTGTTCAAAAGCAAATACTCTTTGTTCTTCTAATTTTTCACGAAAATCACTGGAGATTTTTTCATAAAATTTCAAAAACTCTTGTTTTATTTGAAAATTACTATCTAATAAAGAATTTATATTGTCTGCAAAAGCTTGAGAATAAATAGGCAAAATTTCTTTTCCCAATTTTACAAGATCATCAAACTTATTAATTTCATGACATTCTAAAACTAAATTATCACAAAATTTGCTTATACATTTAAAAATATATTTAGATTTTTTTTCTTTTTTTAATTTTTTGTTCATACAAATTTTTCACATTGAAATAAATATATTTATTTGATAAAATTATATAATTTTTTAAATAAATAACAAATATTAATAGAGACATTTATGAGCATGTAGTTCGTGTTGACATTTTTTTGGCATGATGGAGATGGAGCCAATGAATATTATAATTGTGAACCTGTAGGAGATACTCCAAAGACAGCTTTGGTGCCTAAGTAAGAAGAAAAACTAGAACCAAAAATAAAAGAAAATAATAAAGAAAAAGAAAAAGAAAAATAACAATTTTTTTAAAAAAGTAATTAAAGGATATATCATGAAAAAAAGTCTAGGTTTAATTCTGATGATACTAACATTTCAAATTCCGATGAAGGCAATGGAGACTTCTACTCAAGGATATGCGGCATGCAGCGAGGCTAACCAAAAACGTATATTTATAAAATTTTTGAGACAGGATTTTGAAGGGGCAAATGCAATAATTCGAGATGAAAGATTTAACATAAATGAGAGCTTTCAATTTATGGTTCTTGACCGCACAAACTACTCATATGCTCCATTTTATGCCTTTCGTGGAGCTTCATTTGATACATATTCAGAAACAGGTAAAACCATTCATCAATTAGTATTAGATGAACTATACGTGCCATTACGAAGCTTATTGGATTGTCATTTTAGAAACATACGTGAAAATCGAGACTGTGAAAAATTACATAGCTCTCTACAGTTCGGAGGGTCATGCATGATGGCGAGACTATTTAATTTTTTACTTTTTTTCTCGTGTGAAGATGGCTCCAAATTAAGTTCTGAAAATTTTGCAAGAAACATTGACAGTTTAAAAGCAAAAATGTCTGATTTCTTGGCCACAGCACCTAGATTGATCGAAGAGTATAAATCAGAAAGCAATAAAGTTGGGGCGTGTATTGATTCATTAAAATATCTTCTTAGCGAGCTTGAATACATTAAAAAGAACGGTGCATTGAGCACGGGAGAATTGGCCGGTTTTTGGCATAGTGGTAATTTTTTTAATTCATTAAAATTTGTTATGATAATGTTAAATTCCAACGATGGAAATCTACTTGTCGAGGACGACGATATTCAAGAGTCATTCAGAGATCTTCAAGATTTTTATGCATCTAAACTTAGGCAAATTGAAGAACAAATGACACAAAATTAATTAACCCTAGACAAAATTTGTAGCCCCAGCAAGTAAAAATGCTGGGGCTTTCTAATGCTCGCTAATAATGGACGGCTTGCCATCCGTAGTCACCTGGACGAAGGATGGCTCCCCGGGCAGGACTCGAACCTGCGACCCAACGATTAACAGTCGTTTGCTCTACCAACTGAGCTACCGAGGAACGCTATTTTGAATACTAAGATCAAGATAACAAATAAAAAAAATATTTCAATAAAAAATATTCAGTTTTATTATGGCACGCCATCCGACCCGTTCTCCGAACCCATCTAGGCGTAGGACAAAGCCACGTAGGACGAAGGATGGTGGGCGAAACAGGATTCGAACCTGTGACCCCCTGCTTGTAAGGCAGGTGCTCTAACCAACTGAGCTATTCGCCCTCAATTAATAAAGAATAATATAAACTAAAAGCTTAATAAGTCAAAAATTTAATTTAAGATTTTTAAAATTTTTTGGAATAAAAAATAAAAATGAGGCAGAAAATGGAGCTCAATTACTCTCATAACCGAGTCGTTTAGAAGCTTGACAAACTATCAAAATACTCTTTCGAACATCTGGATTGTAGCCTCTACTTCTTACTACTTTTCCTACCTCGATACTTAGCTTATCAAAGTTGATTTCTTAATTGCAAGAAAAAAATAAAAATTTTATCTTCCCCGCTTCGCAGCTGCTATATAACCAAAGTAATAAAAATAATCTTGCCAAGCCTTGTCAGTAAAACCATATTGATTATCGCCAACAAAATAATCTACTAGAAATTCACGTACCCTTACGACTTCTTTGAGACGTTTTATGTTTTTAGGATCATCTATGGTAAAATCGATAAGCTCCAATGCACGTTCGAATGCATATCCGCTTGCTTGTGCATCGCCTTTGGCCCGTGATTGAATTGCTCTTCCTATATCAGCCCCAATATTGGCCAATTGTTCTTCAAGAGATAATTTAAACCATCGACCTGATTCATAAAGACCCTGATGCATAATTCTTACCATTTTCATACACAAACCAAATGTTTTACAATGCTAATAATTTTTTCCTGGATAGCAAGATCGTTAACTCCTCTATAGAAATTCCCCTGTGATGGTCGAATATTAATCATTGAATCAAATTCTATAAAATCATCGGATCCAAATTTTACAGGATGAAGATTTATACCCCATAAATTTTCTTGAGCAGAACCACTTTCAAGAAGAGCCTCTTCTTGATCTGCGTGAAGTCCAGCATCAACTATCATAATATCTTTTTCAATATCAACTACAGCTTTTACAAGGTTGTTATACATTTTTTGAGCCATTTTTTTTAACTCATCAAGTGAAATCTTTTCTCTTACTAGTTGCATAGAAACCCCTTATATCCACTAATATTATTTTCAGTATTGTCTAACCTGCTCACTATGATAATGGTAACAAGCATTGTTTTTAACTCAAGCAAATTAAATTCATTGTACACAAAATTTCTAATATTGTCTTGTTAAGGGAGCCATTCACCTTCGCACCACACGCTTCTTCAGCAATTAAGGGTCTTATCGAAGCAATCGATATGGCTCATAAAATTATTGATTTTGTGAAAAATAAAATTTTCTAATCAGCAATGGCTGAATTTTTAACAGAAACGAATAGCATGAAGGCAACAGCATGAAATTTTTTGAAATAAAAATAAGAATGAGGTAGAAAATGGAGCTCAATTACTTTCATAACCGAG
>JAIPGX010000060.1 GCA_021735465.1 Candidatus Babeliales bacterium
ATTTGGGCTTTTAAAGCCTTGAAAAAGCGACTTGATTTTGTTGTTTAAATAATACAGGCCTAATAATTTTGCGACGCAAAATTATTAGGCCTGCTAGAATTCTTTTTATTTATTTCTTATCCAACTTTTTAATTCAACTTCTGAAAAAGGCTTAATTTTGCCTTCTAATAATTCAGATCGCTTATTTTCTAAATATTTATCAAAAAATGCCACAAGATAAGAATTGATAATTTTTACTGATTCAAACCCATTTATCGGTCCAACGCCCAAATTGTTAAATAATGGTGAAAGTAGTAAGGCTTGCTTAATTAGTGCTAGATCACAAAAAGCCATGTGCTTTGCGCCTTTGATAGTAACATTATAAACATCGTTGCTAAGCGTAGAACTAAATTTTTCTATACCAGGAATATATCTTTCTTGAGCCCATTTTATTTGCAATTCTCTTTTTTGGGGATTATCAGTTACCCAAATATTATCATAAATAGATTCTTGCAACATAAACATAAATGGTTGATTAAATTTTTCTGGAAGATTTTTTCCAAACAATGGGCTGTCAAGAGCGGCGCCTGCTTTTATTCTTGAATCTTTGGGCATAATTTTTATAGTAGTTATGCCACCTAAAGAATGTCCAAACATGCCTATTTTATTTAAATCAAGCTTATTATATAAGAAGTTTTTTGGATCTGAATTTAGTTTTGTAATTTGATCAAGCACAAATTGTGCATCGGCAACTCTTATATCAACTTCTTCTTCTGTTAAATCTAGAGGGTGTGTAAATCTGCCTAATTTTTTTTCACTTATTTTTGCTATTCGTTTATCTGAAAATTCCATTAAAATGCTGTCAAAAGTATGTCCTATGCCAACTACCACATAACCATGACTTGCAAGTTCTTCGCATTGTGCGGTGTTTATATCATAACGGCCGGTAAAGCCATGAGAAAATATTATTACAGGAAATTGTTTTGCAATTTCTAATATTTTTGCATCGGGCACAGCCCATACATAAATAGGACGAGAATGTTCGGCGAGCCAAGTTAATTTATCTGTTTTCCATGCATAATCTTGGGCATATTGTGCATAAGGAGTTGTGGGTACTTCTGGTAATTTACCAAGAGATGGATACCAAATTTGAACCATAATTTCTCTATTTGGATGCCCGGGAACTTGTTGTAATGTTTCTTTGCGATTTTCATTAATCCAGTGATATTTTATAGATCCAACAGCAAAATCTCCGGTGGGTTTGGGAAAATCAAAAGGTTTTTGAAACCATAAAAGATATATTACCAAACCTGCAAATATTATGGCTGCAAGCACTAATAATTTAAAAATCCATTTAAATACGCAACACACATTGACTCCTTTCTTTTAAATTTTTATAAAAAAATAATACTTTATTTGGAAAAGATATATTTAATAAGAATTAAAAAGCTAGATTTTGAATAAAATACTAAATTAAATTTTTTAATATTTTGGACAAATTCGATATTTTTAGGGTGAAAATTCGACTTTTATAGCCTGAAAATTCGACATGAAAGTTCAAAATGATATTATAAAATCAGCAAATTTATAAAAATTGATGAAAGGTTTTTTTATACATATTGATGGGATAGATATAAAAGATAAAAAAGTATTTTAGTCATGCAAAAATATTTATAGTATAATTTAAACTAGAAAGGGTGTTGAATGGAAGATTTAAGTAAGAGATTAAAAGTATTAAGTGGTGCATTAAGTCATTTTGAAGAAGTTCTTGAGATATTTAGAACTTTAAGTACGAGTGATATAATTCATATGTATATTCGAGATTCTGTAATAATAAGATTTGAATTTTCAGTAGATATTTTTTGGAAATGTTTAAAAGATTATCTTGAGAAAGAACATAAAATAATTGTTGTAAGCCCAAGATCTGTTTTTAAAGAGTGTTTAAATCAAAAATTTATCGATGCTAAAGAATTGAAAATTTTAGAAAACATGCTTTGTGATAGAAATGATACTCCTTATACATATGATGAGGGGGTGGCAGAAGAAATTGCAAAGCATGCCTATGATTATTTTGATTTAATGTCTGATATAAAATCAAAGATTAAATAAAAAAATTATTTTATAAGGTCCAAATGTTTACGAGCTGGGCCTTATAAAAATTAAAATTCAACTATTTTAAAACATTGCCTAGTGTAATCCCAATTAATAAACAACGGATTATTTTTGGTATATTTTTCATCAATTGATAAAGTAAAATCTGTTACAGCTTCGCCATTTTTAGTTTTTATTGTTTTATTGATTTTTATTTTGCCAATTGAGCTCTCTTTTGGGTCAATATAAAACACAACTTTTTTATGATTTAAGCTTGTAAATTTAAAGCTATTATCTATT
The DNA here is from genome assembly GCA_021735465.1 of Candidatus Babeliales bacterium. Classification (GTDB taxonomy): domain Bacteria; phylum Babelota; class Babeliae; order Babelales; family UASB340; genus JAIPGX01. The sequence goes on from JAIPGX010000060.1 coordinate 2,371, forward strand.
CTTGCAACCTGTACATAGTTTTGATCAAAATAATTACTAATTTTGTTTTTCCATTTAGTTGGTATCATAATATGCGAATCTGCCTGTGTTATAGATGTTATAGGATCATGATAAATTTTATGTTCGGGATTATTGAAATGGATCCAAAACATTGGAATTACACCTCCAAAGCCTTCAGCAGGACAATCTAAAAAACATAAGTCTCGTTTTTGTACTTCTGGTTTTTTTATTAATTTAGTAAATGCATTATGCATTATTTGCATTTTATTTTCTCTTAATTGAAAACATTCTATTGCAAAATAAGAAAGAAATATTATGAATATTGTAAAAATAAAATAGATAATTTTTTTTAGAGTTTCATTGATTTTAGAATATGTAAATAATACGACCAAAGATGCAATTGCAAAAGGTGCGGCTTCGTAATAATAACGAGGACAATAGTTATTTCCTATAAAGCCTGGCCATAAAATTAATCCAGCACTAAAAATAAAATATAAAATGTGAATTTTTTTTGTATTTTTTATAAAAAGCCAAAATAGAAAGCTTAAAATTGAAACTACTATTATTCCTCTATATAATTTTTGCCCCCAGGGTAGCCAAGAGAATCCTAAGAAATCGTAAATAGCTACTTGTAGACCAGCAAGTTTTGCTTTTAATATAGATGTTATACTGAATGTTTTATTTAAATTATTATTAAAAACTATGGGGTAAAGATATGCTCTTAGGCTAAGAAAACCAATTGAGATTATAAAAAAAATAGATGTTTGTTGTAAGATTAGAATAAATTTTTTAAAAAAATCTTTAATAGAATAGTTTATATTCTTATAAAGATATGTTCCTAAAAAAATAATTGCAGGTAATACTACCGTTGATTCGCGAGTAAAAAGAGAAAGAATAAAGCACAAAATAGATAAACCATAAAATAAGTATTTTTTAGAATCTAAATATTTTTTAAAGAATAATAAAGTTAATAAAACAAGCATTATATTTATGTAGTAATGCAGGTTTACAATAGCGCCAAAACGATATGCAATTTGTGGATGAAAAGCAAAAAACATTGAAAATAAAAAAGCGGGAAATGTGCTGGTGAAAAACAAAAATATATTAAAAAATAAAATTGTATTTATTGCGTGAAAAAAAACATTAGTTAGCAAATAATAATATACATTTGTTTCAAAAAGCCAGTACTGAAAAGTCAAATAAATACAATGAAGAGGCCTATAATATGTTGAAAAAAATGATCCTTTTGTTGGTATTGGATAATTTGATGCAAGTGGTACAGGGTTAGTGTTGCCGTCGTAAAAAAAGTAAAATAAATCTTTCCAGTTTTTAGTTTTGTAACCTATAAATATTCCTGCTGCATCATCACAACCCCCAAGCCACCAATTTGTATATGGTAATCCTAAAAGTGCAAATACAAGAATGAAAAGAAAAGTAGAAATAAAAATATTTTTATACTTAAGAAATATATAAAACGATTTGTTGATGATTTTTTTCACTCTTTCTCCTATTTTTATTTTTTTAGATTTTCAATAAAATATAATAATATATTTTTTAAATAAAAAAAGATTTGCCTAATTATTTTTCTAAGAATAAATTAAAGAAAAAATTGAAAAATCTGTTTTGATATTTAAGGAGAATATGGTGAGAAAGATAGCAGTAGTTGGAGCGGGTTATGTGGGGCTTGTCACTGGTGCATGTTTTGCTCAAAAAGATAATTTTATAATCATTGTTGAACGAGATCAAAATAAAATAGAAAATTTATTGCAGGGTAAAATTCCATTTTATGAACCGGGGCTTGATCTGCTTGTATCCAAAGCAATCGATCATAAAAAAATTATTTTTGTAGATAATCTAAAACAGGCTTTAAATCAAAAGCCTGAAATTATTTTTTCTTGTGTTGGTACACCATCTTTATCTAATGGTGCAGCAGATTTATCTGCAGTTTGGGGTGTTGTAAAAGAAATAGGACAAAATTTAACTGATTATTGTTTGATTGTTAATAAATCTACTGTACCAGTTGGAACTGCTGCAAAAGTTAAAGAGATAATTAAACAAGAGCTTATAAAAAGAAATTTGGATATAAATTTTGATGTTGCATCAAATCCTGAATTTTTAAAAGAAGGTGATGCATTAGATGATTTTTTACAGCCAGATCGTGTTGTAGTTGGCGTTGAAACAGAAAAAGCTGAACAAATTTTATTTGATTTATACAAACCATTTTTAAATAGTAGTGAACAATTTTTATCTATGAATTGGCCATCAGCCGAACTTACAAAATATGCTTCAAATTCTATGCTTGCAACAAGAATTAGTTTTATGAATCAGTTAGCATTATTGGCAGATAAGCTTGGTGCAGACATAAATCAAGTAAAATTAGGTATGTCAAAAGATAGGCGTATTGGTAGTTGTTTTTTAAATGCCGGTATTGGTTATGGTGGCAGTTGTTTTCCAAAAGATGTTCAAGCTCTTGTTTATACGGGTTGTGAATATGATCAAGAAATGTCTTTGATTAAAGAAGTAGAAAATATAAATAATAAACAACGATTATTATTTGCAGATCAAATTTTAAATTATTTTGGTGATAATATATTGAATAAAAATATTGCAATTTGGGGCTTGGCTTTTAAACCAGAAACAGATGATATTAGATGTGCACCATCAATAGATATTATAAATAAACTTTTAGAAAAAAAGGTAAAAATTACAGCCTATGACCCAGTTGCATGGCAAAATATAAAAAATATTTTTGGCGATAAAATAGGCTATGCAAATACTAGTAAAGAAATTTTGAGTAAATCAGATTTTTTAATAATTTTGACTGAGTGGAAAGAGTTTTTAGAATATAAGCCCCAAGATTTTGCTTGTTTAAAAGACAAAATAGTTTTTGATGGACGTAATTGTTTTAACCCTCTTGATATGCAAGATGCTGGTATAAAATATTTTAGTATTGGCAGAAATAGTTTAAATAATTTTAATCAAAAAATTTGTTTGGAAAATTTTTGTGATCAAAAAGAAAACAGTTTTTGATAAAAAAAAGATTCTTTATATTCATCATGGCAAAGGGATAGGTGGTGCGCCACTTAGCCTTTTATATTTGATAGAAAATTTAGATAAATCTAAATATGAACCAGTTGTGTTATTTTTGCATGATTCACAAGTTATAGATTTGTATAAATCTACAAATATAACAGTGTTTGGGCCAGTAAATCTTAGAGATTTTGCGCACACAAAAATCTTTTGGTATCGCTGGTATAATTTAAAAAATTTTATAAAAACTTGTTTTGATACTTATAAAATATTAAAAACTCAAGCTGATTTTTGGTTTAAAAAAATTAAACCAGATATAGTTCATCTTAATACTAGTTCATTAATTGCATGGGCAAAAGTTGCTCACAAAAAAAACATTCCAGTTGTCTGGCATATTCGTGAGCCATTAGCTTCTGGCTATTTTGGTATTCGAAGAAAAATTGTACAAAATTTTGTAAAAAATTATGCAACAAAAATTGTGCCAATTTGCAAAAACGATTCTTTGCTATGGCAGAATAATAACAAAGTAAATATAATATATAATGCAGTAGATTTTAAAATTTTTGATAAAAATATTTTAGATAAAAACTTTGAACAAGATTTTTTATTTAAATATAATCTAGATAAAAATTCTCCCAGAATTTTATTCTTAGGTGGGCTTTCAAGTGAAAAAGGCACGTTAGAAATTTTTACTATTTTTGAAAAAATATTAAAACAATTACCCTCGGCTAACTTGCTTGTTGCTGGGTATTTTGATTTAAAAGTAAACAATATTTTTAATATAAAAAGATATTTTCCTGTAGATCGATATAAATTAAAAATTAAAAATTTATTTAAACCCGTTCGAATGGATTCGACAGGCTCACCACGAACGGGTTTAAAAGAAAAAATTGTTTTTCTTGGAGCAATAAAAAATGTGCCTCAAATCATGTCAATTAGTGATGTGATAGTATTTCCTGCAACAGTTGGGCATTTTGCGCGGCCAATAATTGAGGCCGGTTTTATGGCAAAACCTGTCGTAGCATCCAAGATATCACCATTAGATGAACTTGTAATAAATAATAAAACTGGATTTTTAGTTGATATAAAAGATATAAATTTGTGGGTTGAAAAATTAGCAATTTTATTATTAGATAAAAATTTGAACAAACAAATGGGAGAAAATGCATATCAATATTGTGTGCAAAATTTTAATATAGATATGCATATAAAAAAAATAGAAAGTATTTATGAGGGGTTATATGCAACAAAATAAATTAAAAAAGGAAGTCAAAAAATATTGGAATA
>JAIPGX010000061.1 GCA_021735465.1 Candidatus Babeliales bacterium
CCCCCAGCGCCTGTTAAGGTAATGACTATGGAAGAGTTTCTAAAGCCGACAGGGGAACAAGAGCGTAAAAAGCAAAACTATGAAGAGGTTAAAAAGAAATATGGAAGAGGAACTCCAAGAAAAAATACAAGTAAACAAACTGAAACACTAGGCGAAGCAGCTAGAAAGCTAAGAGAGGAAGCTGAAAATCTAAGCAGAAACCTGGAAGACTAGACGAAACAAAAGCTAAGATTTGCAAAATAAAAAACAAAAATTTAACCAAACTTTAATAGCACGAATATTTTAATCAAAACTTAAAATATTCGTGCTATTTTTATTTATAACAAATTTTATTTGTAATTAATGTAAAAATTATAAAATATTTATTGATAAAATACGTTCTTGCGTTATATTTCTATTCTTATAGTAGCTACTAGCTAAATTTAAATTTTATGGGATTTTTAGGGCAAAACAGTGAATACACAATTAAATAAAACAATTAATAATAATTTTTATAATAAATCAAAAATATTTTTGTTATACGATAAAATCTATGACTCTTCTTATATTTATGCAGTTTACGATATAAACTTTGTTTTTAACGACGAAGAAGAATGCGAAAGCATCATAATCGACAACGGTAATTTTCATGACACAGATATCAATCAATATGATGCTTAACTTATATTTTTAATCTCCAGTTAATTTACCAACAGGAAGTGAAGATAGAACATACTTGAGATCATCGTCACCGAATCTTATGCCACCACCAAAGAATGGCGCGGAAGTTTCTTTACCAAACATGTCATCCATGCCAAAGGCAGTATAAATATTTTTCATAAAGAATATTTTGTTAATCCATTTAACATAAGGTCTTTGGTCATATAAGCGCTTTGTACCTTTAAAATCAAATGCTTCAAGAGTAGTAATCCAATGGAATTTATCAGTATTCATTGGTACATAATAATCACAAGCAACACCAAAAGTACTTTCAAACATACCAATTCTGAATGCTAATCTATCAAAACGTTTACCAAACTGAAAACCAAACAAGATATCATTTTTTCTTCTGGTAGTCTTATCAACAGTCCTTGCAAATTCCAACTTATCGTGGGACTCTTGCGCTTTAGCATAATCATCACTTTGATAACCAACATTGTCTAATGTTATTTCATTATTATCTTTATCATACCATTGCCTATGTTCTTCATCTCGAATTATGCTACCACGCTCATCTGAAACTAATTGAATTTGATAAAAATAATCTTGAGTAGGCCTCAATCTAACGCTCATATAACCTTTAGAATTCCAATCTCTACCAAGCAAACTTTCTGAATGCATATCAACATCTAAAACAAGGGATTGTGCTTTTGTAAGATAATCTTTTAGGCCCCTGATAGATTTTTTAATATCATCATAAGTTTCATCTTCATTTATTATTTTACCCAAAACACCTTTTCCCGTATTAATTTTTTCTACAACTTGTTCGGCCTGAGAAAATGTTTCTCTTGCCTGAACAGCAGTCTCATCTATAGTTTGAAATGCAGTTCCAACTTTGTCGCTAGCATTACCAACTTTTGGCAAAGTATTATCAGCCAAAACTAAGGCACCATGTTTGATAGCAGGAAATGTATCATTAAAATTATTTGTTATAGATGGAATTCCGTTATCCAAATGTCGCATTACGCTACGTAAATCAGAAATAGCACAATTTATATTATCTTCATTTTTTTGAACTGTTCGGTTTAAAACTTCTGAAAAATCTGCCATCCTATCTGCAGCTTTTGCAATTCCGTTAAGAGCCAATTTTAAATTCTCTTCACCTCTTTGAGTACCAAAAGCGCCTTTAAAAGAAAATGCTATATCTTGAACATTAGAAGCAATATCTTTAAATTGTTCTAACAAATCTGTGACAGTTGCAGGAGTTTTGCCTGGCATGGACAACGTACTTCCTGGAATCAAATACCCAGTAGAAGGATCTCCAGGTTCAATTACCAAAGTTTTTGTACCAATCAACCCTTCTTGTGAAATCATTGTATATGCATTTTTAGCAAGTTTGATATTTTTTTCAACTCGCATATTAATTTCTGCTTTACCTTCAGGCAATAAATTAATAGATTCAACCCATCCAACGCTAACACCAGCTATTTTTACCGGAGCTTTTGTATCAAGCCCGCCAGTATCTTCAAAATAGGTTCTATAAATATCATATTGTGCTTTGTCTAATCTTAAAGCACCTATATTTACACTTAAATATATAAACACACCTATTGCAATAACTATAAAAATTCCAACACGCGTTTCGACTCTCACAGGTACCCTACCTTGTTACAAAATTTAAAAAAATTAAATCCAATACATTTTTAAGATTTTAAAATATTTTTTTAAAGAATCATCTTTTTTTTCTAAAGATTTTTCTTCTCCTTTTTTTTCAACATGTTCCTCCATCTCCTTAATTACTACAAGCACCTTTTGCTTAACATTATTTACTTTACCACAAGATAGCACAGAATAAATTTTTGGACCAAATTCTTTTGATAAAATTCCAGAAATGTTTTTTAAAATCTTAGGATATTCTCCGAAAATTGGTGCCATATATTGCCAATTTTTTTCCCAATCTGTTCCCCAATTTTTTTTAAAATTTTCAATCAATTCATTAAAACTGCTTTTTAATTTTTCTGCATCACTTGCCAATGGCTGCCTCATACCTAAAACTGCAAGCATTGCATCAGAAAAAAATAATAATTCCATTTTTTCATCAACAGTAAAAACTGTAAATAAATCTTGCAAGGTTATAGTTGAATTAAACTTTTCAGGTTTTTTATTTTGTGCTTTTTCAGGCGGCTGATAATACATATCCAAAAATTCCAATCCAGAGACTTCGACTAGTTCAGAAACATCGTCTAATTTCTTTTTTCTTTCTTTAAAAAACTCAGTCAATCTTTTTAAAATTTCACCTTCTGGTAATTTATTTTTTATATGCAAGCCTTGCAACAAAACGCTATATTCTTTTTTAAATTCTTGTTTTTCAAAGTCAAAAGCTTCGTTAATATTTATTTTGCCGTTTTCACATGTTATACAAAAACTAATCTCACCTTCAAAACCATCAAATTTTTCTGTTAAATTAAAAGTTTGCCACCTGTTTAAATTGGGTAAAACTTTTTTTAAAAATTTTTTTAAAGATGCATTATCATCTTTTTTTTCTTTTTCTTGAGACTCTTTTTTTTTAGGTTCTTCTATTGTTAACTGAGAAATCGCTAAATTTATGCCACCCAAAGCTAGCACTCGCGCTTGCTCTTTTGATACCATATATTTATCAAAATTTCTGCCAATATTAACGCTTCTAACAAGTTGTAATGTTATAAATGTTATAACAGAGAGCATTAATAACGTATATAATAAAATCGATGCTTTTTGGTTATGCATTTTAAACTCTATCTTCTACCCTTTACCAACTGCATAGCTACTTTTTGACCATTTTGTTTTTGTGCTTCAGCCTTCTTTTTTTCTTCTTCAGCTTTTTTCTTATCTTCTGGATTTGCTTCCTTTGTCTCTTTTAGCGTTGGATACGAATAAACAGGTATTAAACAATTAAAAGAATTACTTCTTTCTAAATTAACATCCCAAAAAGAAATAAAAATTTCAATTTTAGCAGGAACTTGCTCTAAAATGCCTTTATCTTTTTCAGCCGGTTTTTGATCTTTTTTCTGCTCAGTTGATTTTGCATCTGTCTCTTGTTCTTTTACTTTCTTAGCTTGCGCATCTTTCATTTTTGCAATAATCTCTTTGCTCGGCCAAACAAAAGATCTAATAAATTCTTTTTCTTTTTTGTTATCTTTTTCAGTTTCTTGGGGAAAAATATATTCTACAAAAAATTCTTTAATATTATCTGCAATTAAATAATTTCGAATTAACTCTTTTTTTTCTTTAGAAAAAAATTCTTCACTTTCTTTAAAATCAACATTTTGCAAATCCAAAGTTTCTTTTCTGTAAAGAGAATATACTATTTTTTCTTTTTCACTTTTTTCTTTATTTTTAATTAATTCGTATTTAACTCTGACTAATCTAGGATATTTTTTAGAATATATTTGTAATGGATTTGTATTAATAAAATTAAGACTTTTGAAAAGCTCCCAAGTTTTGCCTTTTATTCTCTGTGTCTGGTCATCATAAATTTGACCAATAAAATATTTATACTCTTCTTTACTTTTTTTAGGTTCTTCTTTTTCGTCTTTTTTATCTTTTATTTTTTCATGAAATTTTGAAACAAAAGCTGTAGTTAAATCATTTTCTAATTGACCAAATAATATGTAAACTTTTCGGCTTAAAGAAATAAATTCATTGGCCTTGCCAAAATAATTAGTAGCATTTTGATAAATTTGAAGCATGCCTAAAATTATTACTGTAGAGATAGATAAAGAAATCAGCACTTCAAGAAGTGTAAAACCAGCATTTTTTTTCATAATTTTTTATTTAACAACTTGTTCAACGGTTTTTGGAGCTGACACAATTTTTTCTTTTTGTTCAGGATTTAAAACAAAACTTATCATTTTAAAATCGCTCTTTAAACCAAACCTATTTTGCCATTCACCAACAGATTCAATAAGTTTAACTGAATCTATAAAATCTCTTAATTCTGATTTTTTTTCAATATCAATAATTTTACTAATAATTTTTACGTTTTTTTCTTCTGGTTCTTCTATTTCAGTTTTTATTGGCTTATCAGACTTTGGAGTATCTAAAAAAATTTCTAATAATTCTTTTTTAACTAAAAAAACTCTATCTAAATATTCTCGATCTCTCCATACAGTAAAAATAGATTTGATTTGCAAATCAGAAAGTATGCCTACAGACATAATCAAAATAAACATAGCAAGCATTACTTCAAGTAATGTAAAGGCTTTGTTTTTCATATTTTTATAAAACCTTCATGCATATCAAAGTTTCCCAAAAACGGCTCCATTTTAAAAGTAACTTTTTCTTCCCGCCCCTCATTTTTTTTAATTAAATAAATTTTTACATCTTGAACCAGGCCATTGGGAATTATATAACAATATGCCTTATTTTTATTTTCAGAAAATTGTTCAACTTTGCCAATATAAAAAGCATCCATTTTAATATCTTCTGGTAAATCATATTTTGATTTTGAATACAAAGGCTCAATTTGTTTATATATAAGTTTTTCCGGATTTTCAGGATCTTTTTCTTCTACTTGAATTGCTACAAAATCTGGTTCATTTTTATTTGGTTGAAAATATAATCTATGAACTTTTTGCGTGGCTATCGCTTCTTGTCTTGCAATACTAGCCAAGGCATTAAATTCACTTAAAACTGTTTTTAAATCAGCCTCAGGTTTTCTTACAACTAACATATAACCGATTATGGTTATCATAGAACCTATGATAACCATAACTACCATCATCTCTAAAAAAGTAAAAGCTTTATTTACAAACAATTTAAATGCCATCAATAATTTCTTCTCCACTTCCTCCAGCATTTGAAATTATTTCTAAAAAGTCATGATCACGTTTGTTTTTTAAATTATTTTTTCCAAATATATATACGAAGTCTTCTTTCCATCCATCTTCAAGAGCACCTTCGCCTTTTAAATATGGACCTTTCCATCTATTAGCTTTTTCTGCAGGTAAACCCCTAGGCGGCTCAACCAATGCATTTAAACCTCCCTCAGCTTCAGTAGGATAATGCCCCATATCATTACTGTAGTCCAAAAGTGCAGATTTTATTTTCGCCATTTTCAATCTTGTTTCATTTTCTTTTCCTCTAAATGCCCATTTTCCAACTTGAGGACCAACAAAAGCTAGTATTACAGCTATTATACCTAGTACAACTAATATTTCCATCATTGTAAAAGCTGAGCTTTTTCTTATCACCATAAAAACTCCTTAAATAAAGATAATTAAAAAAAAAATTAACCTAAAGTTTCAATTTATTCGTTAATTCCATCATTGGCAAAAACACAGATAAAACAATAAATGCTACAATTGCACCTGTAACTATAGTCATCATTGGAGAAATTTTTGCAACTATTCCATCTGTTACTTCTGCCAATTCAACCTCATAATCATTTCCAACAGCTAAAAGCATTTGATCTAAATTACCAGATTGTTCTCCCGTACTTATCATATAAATTGCAATATTAGGAAAAATCCCCGTATCTTTTAAATATTTAGAAATTTTACCTTCTTTTATTATTAATTCTTTAGCCTTTTGCAATTTTATTTTTAAAACTTGATTATCAATTATTTTTGTTACAATATCCAAACTTTCTGATAAATTTACACCAGCTTCTAAAAGCATACCCAACGTCTTACAAAATTGTGCAACAGCTTTTACTTTAGAAAAATATGCAGTTACGGGGAATCTTAAAAACAATTCGTCTAATTTATATTGCCCAGCGCTAGTAGATTTCCAATATAAAAACATAGAAATAGCACTCACCAATAAAATAATAAGTAGAACATAATTTCCTAAAATAAATTCTGATAAATTTTTTAAAAACAAAGTTGGTCCAGGTAATGCTTCATCCCCCATTCCCATATCCTTGAAAAGCGTCATCATTGTTGGCACAAGAAACATAATCATACCCACAACAACCAACAAAGAAAACGTGATCATAAATATGGGGTATGACATCGCCTTTTTTATTCTTTTTTTCGTCTCTTCTTCT
>JAIPGX010000062.1 GCA_021735465.1 Candidatus Babeliales bacterium
TTTAAAAAAATTCCTAGTTTTTCTATTTGACATATTTTTTCTTGTTGGCATTATTAACAAAGTGTTTATGTTTCAGGTTGAAAAGTTTTCTACGTAAAAAGGAGCCTTTTTATGGTATCTTCTACAGAGCTTAAAGTAAAAGAATTACTAAGAGAGCGCGGCTGGACGACAAAAGTTTTAGCGGAAAAAACTGGTATGTCTGAAAGTTATTTGACTCATATAAAAAACGGAACAAGGCGTTGGAATGAGGATGCTCTAAAAAAATTAGCTGATGCTTTTGACTTGCATCCGGTTGATCTTTTTTCTCAAAAAAGAAGCAGGACTGATGATGTTGAAAATAGCGTAAAAATGCCAGAAATTTCTGGGGTTGATTTGAAGCTTAAAATTGTACCTGTAATGGGAGAGATTCCTTCCAATCCTTCTCCTTATAATAATCAATTAATGCAAGTAACCTCTGGTTATAAAGAACGATTTGTGCCTGTCTTTAACAGTAATGATGATTCGATGTTTTGTTTATGTGTAGAAAATAATTTGATGGCCCCTCAGTTTGTAAAGGGGGATCATTTAATAATATCTCCTGAAGTTTGGACAGGGTCAGGTGATATAGCTGCGGTTGAATATGGGAATGATACAGTAATTAAAGCTATTATGCAGGTCACTTATACTGACGAATTTATCGTTTTAGAATATGTAAATCATAAGCATCCGCCAGAGGCGCTTATTAGGGGGAAAGATCACTTTAGGGTTATTGGAAAAGTTATACATAGATATCAAAAATTAGGATAAATTTAATTTTTTAGTAGATTGTTTTTAATTTTACCCAATAAAAAAGGGCGTTTTTGCAAAAAATGCCCTTTTTTATTGGGTTTTTTATTGGCATTTGACTGCTTGAAAAATTCTTTTATATTAGAATATACTTATAAGCTCAATAGAAAATATTTATATATTTCTATTGCAAATTATTATTTTAAAGATTTTATTGGTCTAATTTAAGTTTATTTTTTATTAATTGTGCATATAAATTTTAATTATATGTATACGGAGGTTATAACGATGATATCTACTAAATTAAGGGTGAAAGAATTATTAAGAGAAAGACGTTGGACGACAAAGGTTTTAGCTGAAAAAACTGGTATGTCCGAAAGTTATTTGACCCATATAAAAAACGGAACAAGACGTTGGAATGAAGATGCTTTATTAAAATTAGCTGAAGCATTTGAGGTTCATCCAACAGATCTTTTTTATTTTCAAAAAGAATCTGCAGATATAGAGTCTAAAGTTGCATTACCTGATATTTCCCAATTAAAAGAATTGTCAGAAAAAGTAGATTTAAAGGTACAGGTTGTACCAGTTCTTGATCAAATACCATCAAATCCCACGGCTGCAAATAATAGAATATTGCAAGTTGCTGCTGGTTTTAAAGATAAATATGTTCCAGTAGTTGGAAGTGATGATAATTCAATGTTCTGTTTTCATGTTGAAGATACGTCTTTGGCTCCTAAATTTTTAAAAGATGATTATTTAATAATTTCTCCAACTGTCTGGACTCGTTCTGGGGATATTGTAGCTATTGAATATATGCAAAACGAAGAAAAAATCAGAAGCATAAGGCAAATAAATTATATGGATGATTTTGTGGTTTTAGAATCTTTAAGCCACAAAGAAGCACCGATAGCATTAGTTCGAGGCAAAGACGAATTTAGAGTTATTGGTAAAGTTATAAGCAGATATCAAAAAATAGGTTAATTTGCTTATCTTTTTTTATATGCTAAAATATTTAAATCTTTGATTTTTCTTAGATTTTGTAAGGTACCATTAACAGATAGAACTTATTTTTTAAGTTTTTTAAATATCTGTTATCTCCATACAAAGCAGTATGTTTTATAGTTTTAATTTATTTGGGAGAACCTTTATTATGTTTCGATATGAAACACTTATGTTGACTCATCCTCAACTTACAACCGATGAACTTTCTGCGATAGAGAAGCATTTTGATAAAATGTTATCAGATGTATCTGGAAAAGTAATTTCTTTTGATAGATGGGGAAAATATAGATTATCTTACCCTGTTCAAAAAAATGATTATGGCATCTACATCCTTGTCAGATTTGATGTTCCTGGGGAAATGTCAACAAAAATAATGAAAGAAATAGATTCTTTTTTCAAGATAAAAGTCCATGATATTGTAATGCGTTTTGTTATAAAAAAAATTGATCCATCTTCTCCTTCTACTTATTTGCGTCCAGATCCAGTTGATTCTGTAAGATCTGGTGGAGTTGATTCATTTATAAAAGAGCATAAAATGGAAACTTTTTTAAGTGATGCCAAGCCGGATGTGGAAGACGACTTTCAAGATTCTAATGAAAATTAATACAAAACGTTAAAAATTGAGGATTTTTATAATGTCTAAATTTAAATTAAAAGTTAGTTCACGTCTTTTAAAGAAAAAGGTTCGTAAACAATCATATTTGTCTCAAAAACATTGCCGTTTTTGTATGAATGCTGAATTGGAAAAAGAGATAGATTATAAAAATATTAATCTGTTAAAAAATTTTTTGACAGAACGTGGTAAGATTTTACCTTCAAGGGTTTCTGGAAATTGTTTTTTTCACCAAAGAGGGTTGGCTAACCAAATTAAATTAGCTAGATCTATGGCATTATTGCCCTATATTTCTATGCATAGATAAAAAGTAAAATAAAAATAAAAAACCTGTTACATAAATAAATAAATTATGTAGCAGGTTTTTTGCGTAATAAATATTAGAAGTTATCTATTTACTTAATAAAAAAAGTTACGCATATTTGTTTGAAAAATATTTTCATAATACTCTCCCATCAAAAAATAAATTTTTTAATTATGTACACTAAACATAAATATATAATATTAGAAAAATTTAATATACTTAATTGTTTTCTAATATTATATCTTCTATTGTTTCTATAAAGCAGTCAGGGAGCTCTGAATGGTTAAATATAACTTTGTTTTCTGAGATATCATTAACATAAAAAAGATAAGTTCGTGGACCTGCTTCTGTTAGTATTTGTGCACAATTGCCAAGTTCTATTCTTTCTAAATTAAAATGTCTTGTTTTTAATATGTGAATGTTTGACAGTGTTATATTTGGGCAACTTTTAATAATTAAATTTTTTAATTTTGGGAAATCTAGTATTAGTCTTGCCATTTCAGCATCTGTTATTTCGCTGCAACAACCAGAAATAATTAACGTTTCCAGGTTTGAGCAAATTTTTGCTATTTGGGGAATACATGCTGACGTTACATTTGGACAATTAATAAGACTTAAGTGCTTTACGAATTTTTGCATAACTTCTAATAGGGTACAATTATTTAGAAATTGATTATTTTTAAATTGTAAAATTTCTGGACAAGAAGTATTTGTTTGCGGAGGTCTAATTTGCATTAAGAATGCTGGTTTAATAATAAAAATTGTAAGTAGAAAAATAGTTATTTTTAAAAAATATTTTTTCATATAATATTCTTCCAATAAGCAAGATCTAATAATATTCTTCTAAAAGTTAGCTTAATTCACCACTAAAAACAAAAAAGCTTTCTGCTTGTAAAAATACTTTTTGCTCTTCAATCCATCCTGTAATTTGTCCGCCAGGCATTTTGAGTAAAATTTTTTCGGTTTCGTTTATTTTTTTTAAATTTAAAAGAGTATAAAGTGTAGCAGTAGCACCGGAGCTGCAGGCAAGTGTGATACCACAGCCTCGTTCATAAACTAACATATTGAAAATATTTTTTTCACAATTTTTTTCTTGCCAAACAAATTCAGTATTTGTTTTATTTGCAAAATATTCGTGATTTTCTATTTTTGAACCATTTTGTTTTAGCCAACTTAAATCTGTTTTTTCAAAAATAACAAAATGTGGATTGCCTACGTCTACGACGTGACCCGCAAGATTTTTATTTTCTATATTATACAAAGTTTTTTTTTCTAAATATTTTATTTCACTTATTTTATTTGTAATTTTTAAAGAATTTAAATTGGCTATTTCTTTAGTATCTATAATGCATTCAAAAATTTTTGTTCCCATTTTTATATTAAAAGGAGAGATGAAGTTATAATTTTTGTATAAAAAATGCGCGATGCATCTTAAGCCGTTTAAACATACTTGTCCTAAGCTGCCATCAGCATTAAAAACAATAACTTCTGGCAAATTAAGAACTTGATTTGTTTTTAACATTAAAACACAGTCTGCTCCAACTCCAAAATTTCGATTACAAATTTTAGCTATAAAATTTGTAAAATTATTTTGATCAATTATTTTTTGAAAATAAAAATTTGGCCTTTTAAATAAGTCAAAAATTATAAAATCATTCCCAAGGGATTGGAATTTAAAAAATTTTTTCAGCATTTTTTTGCGAATTTTCTATTTTTAAATTTGAATCGAATATTTCTTGTTCTTGCTTTATGAAAACTTTACTTAAATAAGCTCTTCCTGAATCACCAAATATTGTAACAACAGTGTCAGTTTCTTTTAATTTTTTGCAATATTCTAATGAGACGTGCATAACAGCGCCACTACTCAAACCTACAAGAATACCTTGAGAGGCTAATTTTTTTGTTGTATCAAAAATGTGGTCATCGCTTAATGGAATAATTTCATCTACAACAGTTTTATCAAAAGTTTCACTAACAACATCTATACCTATGCCTTCAGCATTATAAGCTTTAGGTTCTTTGCTTGAAAATGCAGATGTTGCCGCATCAACTCCAATTATTTTGATATTAGGATTTTTTTCTTTTAGATATTTGCCAACACCAGAAATAGTGCCACAGCTACCTGCTGCAATAATTACATGCGTAACTTCACCATTAGTTTGTTCCCAAATTTCTTTTCCGGTTGTGTGGTAGTGTGCGAGTGGGTTTGATTTATTAAAATATTGATTTGGCATAAAGGCGTCAGGAATTTCATGATGTAGGCGTTCTGCTACAGAATGATATCCGCGTGGGTCATCTAAAGAATCTGTGTTTGGACATACATAAACAGTTGCACCATATGCTTTTAAAACACTTATTTTTTCTTGGCTTGTTCTATCTGGAACTGTTATTATGACTTTGTAGCCTTTTATTGCCCCAATCATTGCTAAAGCTATACCTTGATTTCCGGAAGATGCTTCGACAATAGTTCCGCCTGGTTTTAAAAGACCATCTTTTTCTGCTTGTTGAACCATGAATAGAGCAGATCTGTCTTTTAAGCTGCCTCCTGGATTTAAGAATTCAAGTTTTGCTAATAATGTTGGTTTTGTTCCCATTTCTAATTTAATTAATGGAGTGTTTCCTATAAGTTCTAACAGATTTTTATATTTATTCGCCATTTTCTAAACCCTTCTATTATATTTATTATGACGATATTTTTTAATTATCATAAGTGAATTTGATTTCAAAAGATAGCAGTATCAAAAAGATAGTTAGCGTAGTTAAGAGTATTAAATATGTCAAATAAGCTTAAACAGTTTTTAATTTTATTTAACGTTATTTGTCTAGTAGGCGATTTGGCATTTTTTGATAATCTAATAAATATTCATTTTTTAATAAATAATTCATTAATTTTAAGAAATGTTGTTCTTGTCCTTCAGGGACAAAAAATTCCAAAAGACTGCTTTGTTTTTCAAGAGTTCTTACAAAGGCAATGTTGTCTTCGGCTTTAAAGCAGCCTATTACAAACCAGGTTTTACTTCTTTGGGTATGTGCTTGATAGTATTGGCAATACATGTTTTTATTTAAAAATTTTAAAATTTTAATTACACAAAATAATAAAAGAGTAAGTTTTTCTACTTACCCTTTTATTATTCAAGTTTATATTCAATATTAAGTTTATCAATATATTTTATTTTGCTGCAGGCATTTCACTTGCTCCCATTCCAGTAGCAGGAGGTGTTGTTGTAGGAGCTGGTGTAGTTGGCATCCCCGTGTCTGTTGCTGGAGTTGGTTCTGAGGTTGCAGGAGATGTTGTTGGCATTTCAGTAGTTGGTGCTGGCGTAGGAGTTGGTTCTGGAGTTGTAGGAGATGTTGATGGCATTTCACTTGCGCCCATTCCAGGAGCAGGAGGTGTTGGTGTTGTTGTAGGAGCTGGTGTAGTTGGCATCTCCATGCCTGTTGCTGAAGTTGATTCTGGGGTTGTAGGCATTCCCGTGCCAGGCGTTGGTTCTGGAGCTGGAGGTGTTGATGGCATTTCAGTAGTTGGCGTTGGCGTAGGAGTTGCTTCTGGGGTTGTAGGAGATGTCGTTGGCATTTCACTTGCGCCCATTCCAGTAGCAGGAGGTGTGGTTGTAGGCGTTGGCTCTGGAGATGGTGTAGTTGGCATTTCAGTAGTTGGTTGAGAAGGGCCCATATCTTCTTTCTTTTCTGTTGAAACTTTTTCTTTAACTTTAACTGT
>JAIPGX010000063.1 GCA_021735465.1 Candidatus Babeliales bacterium
AACTTATTTCAAAAACGCGTGCAGCCGTTAGTTTTTAAATTTTTGATAAAAAATTAATCAAGCAAAGATCCTGCGGATCTCCATCCCACAATATGCCCTTTATTTATATCCCAATTATCATCACCACCATAAAAAAGAACTAGGAGTAATTTTGCCCCCTTGATTTGAGATTTTATACTACATTTTAGCCCTTTTATTAAAAACCTTGGACAATTTTAAACTTGAAGTTTAAAATTGTCCAACAAGCAAGATTTTATCCAAAAAATTGGCTTGTTTATGCAAAAATAGACTTTTTTAAAAATTACTTTTAGACTAATCTGAAACTTAATTTTCGATGTCTTTATATTATTTTTTCAAAAAATTAAAATAAATTTAAAAAAAATGAAACATATAATACGGGAAGCTCTGCCATCGGATTGCAGCGCAATAGCAAATTTAATTGAACAATTAGGGTATCCAATTAGCCCAAAAGAAATGCTTCAGCAAATTAAACTTTATACAGATAAATCTGATTATAAAGTATTTGTTATGGAGTGTGATGGCAATGTTGTTGCCGTAATTTCAATCATATTTCGAGATCATTTTCATCGCAAAGCCAAATACATGAAAATCACAAGTTTAGTAGTAGATTCGCAATATCGACGTCAAGGGATAGGACATAAATTAATAGAATATGTTGAAAATTATGCTGCAAATTTAGGTTGTGATTTTATTGAATTAACAAGTCCTACATATCGAGCAAAATTAGGTACCCACGATTTTTATAAAAATTTAGGTTACGAAGATCTTGGTGATACAAAAAGATATCTAGCAAAAAAAATAAATCCTGATAGTACTTATTAGAGAATAATTTTTTTATTCAACAAGATTGGTAATTGGTATGTCAAGAAAATCAATAATTGGCATGCCTTTATCACCAACAAGCAAAATTCGATTAGGCTTAAATTGATTAACAAAAAGATCAATTCCTGATCGTCTAAAATTTTCATATCCACTTTTAACTTCAATAGCGGTTAATTTATCACCATATTTTAAAACAAAATCGATCTCTTTATCGCCTTCTCTCCAATAAAAAAGTTCAATTTGTGTACCACGAATACTATTTAATAAATGCGCTCCAACCATAGACTCTATTAGCCTACCCCAAAATTCACGATCATCTTTAGCTTGATTAAAAGTTTTATTTGTTTGAGCGGTCATTAACGCATTATTAAAAACTGTAAATTTAGGACTTGATCCTCTTTGTCTTACTTCTTGATTAGCATATTTTTGTAAACCCATAAGCAAACCAGCTCCTGCTAATAAATCTAAATAATTAGCTATTGTTGTTACATTGCCACCCTCTTGCAACTGGCCCAGCATTTTTGTGTAAGATAGAATTTGTCCTGAATATATGCATCCTAATTGAAACAACCTGCGTAATAAAACAGGTTTATTTATTTGCGTCATAAGCAAAATATCACGAGAAATTGTTGTCTCAATAATAGAATCATTAATATAATTTTTCCATCTTGAAGGATCTTCTTCATTTGCTAAAGATACAGCGCCTGGATAACCACCAAAATAGGCATATTTATCCAAAGACCAACCAAAAATTTTATTCATTTCAAAAAAAGACCAATGAGTCACTGGAATAATTTCAAAACGACCAGCAAGGCTTTCTGTTAACCCTTTTTGGACTAACCATGGTGAAGATCCAAGAATAATAACATATAAATCTGTTTTATTGCGTGTATCCTCGTCCCATAACATTTTTATAAGGCTGGACCAATTAGGAATCTTTTGAACCTCATCAATAATAAAAACACACCCCTTATCTTTTACAATTTTTTGACGAGCAATTTCCCATTGTTGTTGTAACCATGTAAGATCTTGCAACGTAGCAGTATCTGCCGATACATAGTAAAAGGGCTTATCAAGTTCTTCGGCTACCTGTAAAGCCAAAGTAGTTTTCCCAACCTGCCTTGGACCTAAAAGAACCTGAATAAATTTTCGAGACTCTTGAATTCTTTTTAAAATTAAATCAAAAATCGGACGTTTTTGCATAAAAATCCTATTTTTTATAAAAACCCATAATTTTACGAGATATATCTAATAATTTTACTAGATACATCTCGTAAAATCAAAATATTTAAAAAAGTAAAAAAATCTAGCAAAAAAACTAGTTACTGAAACTCGATA
The DNA here is from genome assembly GCA_021735465.1 of Candidatus Babeliales bacterium. Lineage (GTDB taxonomy): Bacteria > Babelota > Babeliae > Babelales > UASB340 > JAIPGX01. The sequence goes on from JAIPGX010000063.1 coordinate 2,182, forward strand.
TTAATTATCGACAAAAAAAGTAATCTTGCTACTTTTTTATACAGTAAAAAAGTAAAATTTAAAAAAAATTTTCAGGAGATTTATGGAGATCAATTTAAATTTAAGTGAGATAAAAAAATACATCGATCCTAAAACCTATGAACGTGGTGCAGATTATTATTCTCAAAACATGGTTCACTCAATCATAAAAACTGACAACTCATTAAAAGGAAAATGTAGTGGAATTTAAAAATTCTGACAATGGAACAATTTTAATCGAAGACACCTTATGTTCTTGTCCTGTAAAATATAGATGTAAACATACTGCAGCATTATTGATAGCATATCATCATAATCCAAATGATACTCGCGATCAACAAGAGTTAATACAATATTTCTCAAAACAAACAAAAAATAATCTAATTGAAACTTTATTAAGCCTTGGGGAAAGAGATTTAAAAATTTTTGAACATCTTTTTAAAATAAAGGATGGGAAAGTTCGGAAAAAACGTAAAAAAGCAAAATATATTCGGTTTTAATTATGTTTTTTATTTTATTCAAAAATATATTATTATTATTTTTAATAATATATAAAGACTTATAAAACTAAGAAAATAAATTTCAAAGGGACATTTTATGGGATATAAAAGAGATTTCGATAACGACGGTGAATTTTTTGACGATATTGATTACTTAGAAAACAATGAAGATGAAGTTGTCCACCGCATATTGATCAAATTTGCCTGGGACATTAAAGAACCTCTTGCTAATGATATTTTATTACCATTAAAAGCAACTCTTAATGGCTGTGCTGAATTCAATGGTTGGTACATGCGAGACATAGTTGTTAATAGCAAACGCGTAGCAATGATTGTTCAAATAGGTCCAGAAACAAGTATGGAAGATCTTATTAAAAAATTTAGAAATGTTTCTGATCCATATTTTAAAGAAGATACAGATTTATACGTAGATACATGGAGTAAATTTTTTTTGGATAAAGAGGATATTTTTAACAAAGATGGTTACACTAAAATTTAAAAAAGTACTTTAAGAAAAAAAATTCTTAAAGTACTTTTTTAAATTTATTCATATCCAACCGGATTTTTCAAGTAATAATCTGCGCTTTGTTCAAATGCATATGCCAGCTTAAATAATAAACTATCTGATAATCTAGGACGAATAAATTGTATACCAATTGGCAGATTTTCTAAGGAGTTTGCAACTTATAGCCCTGAGATTAATAATAATGTTTTTTAGAAAAATCAATCTCCTAATTTATAATAAAAATATATTATTATTTGCGCATTCAGTAATCATGGTATCTGGCCAAATGCTAGCCTGTACTTCACCAATATGTGCTTTGCGCAAAAAAAACATGCATAAACGAGATTGCCCTATTCCACCACCAATAGAAAGAGGAATTTCATCATTCATTAACATTGTATGATATTTAAGTTTAAGACGTTCTTGTTTTTCATGCAATTCAAGCTGTCTGAGTAATGCTTTTTTATCAACTCTAATGCCCATAGATGAAATTTCAAAAGCTTGGTCAAGAACTGGATTCCAAAACAAAACATCACCATTTAAACCCTTAAAGCCATTATGAGTATCCGTCGACCAATCATCATAATCCAAAGCACGACCATCATGTGGCATTCCATCTTTTAAATTACTACCTATACCTATTATAAAAACCGCGCTATATTTTTTACAAATTTTATTTTCTCTTTCTTTTGGTGTTAGTTTTGGGTACATTTCTTCAAGCTCTTCAGTGTGAATAAAATAAATATCTTTTGGTAAAATCGCTTTTATTGAATATTTTTTTTCAACTTCTTGCTCTAATTTACGCATGACTGCAAATATTCGTTTTACTATAAACTTAAGAAAATCTAAATTTCTATCTTCATGACTGACCGCCATTTCCCAATCCCATTGATCAACATAAACAGAATGTATATTATCCAATTCTTCTTCAGTTCTGATTGCATTCATATCCGTATAAACTCCCTCTCCCCTACTACATCCATAAGTTGCAAGAGCTATGCGTTTCCATTTTGCAAGAGAATGCACAACTGCAGCTTGAGCACTGTTATTATCTTTGACCAAAAAAGATACAGGCTTTTCTGTGCCATTTAAATCATCATTAATTCCAGTATCTTGTAAAACAAAAAGAGGTGCGGTTACTCTCATCAAATTTAAATCTTTCGCAAGATCAGTTTGAAAAAAATTTTTAACAAAAAATATAGCATGTTCTGTTTCTTTTTTATCTAGTGCTGGTATATACGGTTTGTTCAAAGATAATATCTTCATAAAAACTCCTAAAATAAATAAAACTTAATATTAAACTCAAACTCTTGAACTAATCCCAATGCAAAAAAATAAATTTTTTAAACAACAAAAAAGCCCTGGTTTTTTTTACCAGGGCTTTTTTTATTTTTATTATGTTACTAATTTTTATGTGACATAATAACGCCCTAGCAACAAATTATATTGTTGATTATTTTGATTTTGATTATTATTGGCGTTAAATATGACACTTATTAAAGAAATAATTTTTTTTGATAAAAGCATTGTATACAAATTTTTTAAGTTCTGTATCTGATCAAATATAGAAAAAACGTTTTTATCCAACATTATTATTTCCCAATTTTTCAAAAATTATTTTTCAATTATTTTTTAGGTATAGTTAATTTATAAAATTAAGTCAAATATTCGAGTTTTTTTAAAATTAATAACAAAATTTATACATTTTTATTTTTACTTTACATTATGCTATTATTTCTAAATATTATGTAGAAATCGATAAAAATTTATTTTAACTTATTTTTTCCCATACACAATCATAACAATTGGTACAATTTTGTTTCATGTTGTTTGATGTATCAAGCATAAAATCTAACAATTTTTCGCAGGCAACATCATCGGATAATAATTTTATGTAATTATCCAGAAATATTTTTGTTTTTGAAAAACTTTCAACTCCATCTGCAATGGCTTTTATAGTTTCTGCTATTAAACATCCCTCAAATTCTCCAATAGACAACTCTCTTTTTTTACAATTTTTACATCTAATTTTTATATTGCTATTATTTTTTTGAAAATATTTTTCACTAACATTTGTCAACAAGCCAATCGAAGAAGTTAATATTAATGCATTTTCTATTTGTTGTTCTTTTTCATCTTGAGTAATAACTTTGTCAACACCTTGCAAAGAAAATAAAAAAATATTCGTTATAATAAAAAAATTAATAATTTTATTTTTAAAAAACATACTTCCCCCTTTATATAAAAAATTAATTCACTAAATTTTCTTCTTTTTGATTTAATTTATTTGTTTTTTTGCAAGATATAGGCGACCAGTCAATCTGTTTACAATGAGGACACTCTATTGAAAAATTATTAGCGAGCCCAGACATGGTTTCATCAATTATTCCCCGTGATTCACTCGTTTCTTTTGAAAGTTTATTAGCTACTGCACTAATTATAAAAGATACGGCTGCTGGAACAATAAGTTTTAAAAAATAAGCTTCAACGTAAGTTAAGAATTCTACCAAACCCATTTCCCTACTACATTTATTGCAAACTATTTTAATATCCATAAAAATCCTTTATAAAATCATTAACTTTGTGATAATAATAAATTGTCATTTAAAAAAGCAATTTTTTTACTAATACACAAATTTACAACAAATTTTTGTTTAATTTAAATAATCTTTTTATATACCATAACCAAAGCCGGCCCCCATGGTGCTTGAAATTCTCCAATTTTCTTAAATCCAATTTTTTCATAACACCTAATTGCTGCTTTATTTTCTGGGTCTGGATCAACAACAACTATAAGACCTTTATCTTCGACCAAAAGCGTTTCAATAAATTCTTTAACTCTTTAATAAATTGACATTTAAGTGTTTTTTATTAAGTATTAGTTTTCGTTAAATTTTAAATTTAATAAACATTTTTTATTTTAATTTCGAAAAAATTTTATGTTAATTATTTTTAATAAAAAAATTCTTTTTATATTTTTATTACTTTTTATTTGCAACGCAAGCTCTTTATTTGCCATGGAAATAGAATCAACAAATGATTTACCTCAATCAATTATTAAAAATGAAGACAATGAAACAATACTTAAAGGCTTTGTCTACTACTTATCGCAAGAATTCAATTATGACAAGACTTATTTCGATACAATTAATTTTGATAAGAGTGTTGAAAATATGTTAAAGTTTTTTAGTAA
>JAIPGX010000064.1 GCA_021735465.1 Candidatus Babeliales bacterium
GGCCCATCAACTTGAAAAAAGAGGGGCATTAGCAAAACTTTTTATTAGTGGGTATAGCAAATCTGATAAAAATTATATAAAACAAAGCTTTGTTTGTAATAATAATTTCAATAATTATCTAGATTATTTTTTTGCCAAATTCAAAATTAATAAATTTATTAATAAATCAAATTATTATGTTTTTAAAGATAATTTGTTTGATTATTGGCTAAATAAACAAATAGATAAGCTTAATAAATCAAATATAAATATAGATATTTTTGTTGGTTGGGCACATTTTTTTTTGCATAGTATCCCTAATATAAAAAAAACAGGCGCAAAAATTATATTAGAATCAGGTTCTTGTCATATTTTAGAGCAACAAAAACTTATACAAAGTGAATATGATAAATTTGGTATAAAATATCCAGCTATAAATAAAAAAAATATTGACAAAATTCTTTGTGAATATGAACAAGCTGATTATATTATGACAATTTCTGATTTTGTTTATAAAAGCTTTTTAAAACAAAATATTAATTCAAAAAAACTTTTAAAAGTTACTTGTGGTATAGACATAGAATTTTTTGAAACTCCAAATTCACCTAAAAGTGAATTTAGTAAATTTAAAGTTATTTTTGTAGGTTTATTATGTTTGCGAAAAGGCGTGCAATATTTAATTCAAGCTTGGCAAAAACTTAATTTTACACCAGATCAAGCAGAACTTATCTTAGTTGGTAATTTACAGCAAGATTTGAGTTTATTTTTAAAACAAACAAAGCTCCCTAAAAATATTATATTTTATGGGTCTACTGATAAATTTAATTTAAAAAAATTATATCAAAGTGCAGATCTTTTTGTTTTGCCTTCTATTGAAGATGGTTTTGGTATGGTTATTGGTGAGGCTATGGCTTGCGGGCTGCCTGTAATTTGTTCCGATCACACAGCCGCGACTGATTTGATTGAAAATAAAGTACACGGTTTTATTGTGCCTGCTGGTAATGTTGAAATTTTAGCTGAAAAGATTTTATATGTTTATCAAAATCGTGAACAAGCACAATTTATGGGGCAATTGGCAAAAGGGCATGTGCAAAAATTTAGTTGGGATAATTATGGAGAAAATATTTTTAAAGCTTATAAAAATATTTTAACCTTCTAAAATATTTTTATAAGCTTTAAAAATCTCAAGATTGCACATTAAATTTGTCGTAAGGATCACCACAAAATTTTTGAAGACGGCTATTACACGAAAGCTGTATACCTAATTCGAATATTTCAAAATCTTCAGGATCTAGCATTGAAGACAGAATTTGTTTTGCAAATTTAAATGCAACTGCCAAATGGAGAAAATAAATAATGGTTTTGTTTGGAAAAATGGCTTCGTAGTCATGTTCAAATTCATCTTTACTTACACATTCAAATCCCTTGGTAATTTCTTCAGAAAGTCCATTTCCAAAATAACAGCCCACTTTTTTAATAACTTCCATAATAAATAAATCTTCGCATTTTTTAACAAATTCATAAATAAATTCGTCTCCTTCATATGCACCATCGGGCTCTCCTAACGGGCTTATGCGCAACATGTTACGTGCTTCTTCTTTTGAAACTCGAGAGTTATTTTGAGACATCCAAAGCATTTCTTTTGCGGAGAATTGTTTATAATTAAAATTTTCAGTTGGCAACAATCGAGCTGGAGTTAAGATTAACTTTATATTATCAAAATCTTCAGATGTTCCACCGGTTTTTAAAAATTTATTTATATCGATCGAAATTATACGTGCATAGGATTCAAGCCCTGGTTTATCAGATGAATTTGCGTTTGGGTAATCATGTTTAAATTGATTTACAAGCTCTTTTGCCTCTACTTCATAACATTCATCTGAAAGTGCAAAATTTGAAATATCTATCGGAAAGCCAATTGCATCTACAGAAATTTCATGATTATAAATAACTTGAAGCATATCAATTTGAGTTGTACGCATAGTTGGGGTGAATTCTTCAAATTCAAACATGCCAAACAAATTATTAATAAAAATTATTGAGAATAGAATAATTCCCAAAGTGCTTATTTTAATTATTTTCATACGTCATCTTTCTCAAAATTTGGACATTTTATTTTAATTTCTTTTTAAATAATTTTAAAAATTATTTTTTATTTTTAGGGATTAAAATTTTGCTTTTTTCTTTTATTAATCCCTAAATTGCTTTCTCCTGCTTTTCAACATATGCCCAAGCATGATCTCCATAACTAAAATGCCACCATTCGGCACCATAATTAACAAGATCAGATTTTTGAGCAGCATTTAAAGCATTGTTCTATTTTGTTTTTGTTTAGTTGTAATATTACAATCTAAAGTTTGTGCTTGATTATTATTTGTATGTAAAATTCCTGTTTTGCCTAAATCAAGTAAAGTTCTTTTATCATTTTTATCAAATTTGAAAAGTGAAAAATCAATTGCTCCGCCGGTGCAGTGTGGTGGAATATTATCAATAAATGGAGATACAAATTTGCAAGTTTGGGCATAAGCTTTTTCAAAATTGTTAGTTCCATATTGTTTTACAAAATTTTTGAATTTTATTTCAAAATACTGTTTTTGTTTCCACAATGGCCTATATCCTTCAAAAACAGCAATGCCTATATTTTGGGGTAAATTTTCAAGAAGTATTAATATTTTTTCGTATAGCCCTTTACGAATTTTACAATTATCTAAATATTTAGTTTTAGGAGTCTTATTTAAGTTTTTGTAAGAAACAATACGAGGATTATTTGCATTGTTTATATTTATTAGACAATCGCCATTATCTTTAATTGGAATTTGTCTTAACTTAGGATTAGCTATTACTAATGATAAAATTTTGAAAGAATTATTTTCTTCCATAGTTTGATAGGTTTTAATAATTTTTTTGTTTTTATTTGAAAATTAAAAATTTATTTTTTTATTAATCAATTATCTGCAATCTTTTTAGTTCTGCCTTAAGAAAATTAGAATCCGTACAAACAATGCCATCAATTCCGACTAAATTAGCCACATCAATATTTTTTTGTACATCATCAATAAATAAACATTCAGATGGATTCAGGTTATATTTTTTCAAAAAAATTTGATAAACAGCAATATCAGGCTTTGCTTCCTGAACCTCGTTAGAAAATACTGCACCATCAAATAATTTAAAAAAATCATAAACTTGTTTCATTATCTCTAAATTTTCTTTAGATACATTTGATAGAATGTAAACTTTATATCCTAGTGCTTTAACAGTTTTAAGAATATTAATGTTTTCTTCTATTGTTACCTGTAATGGCATAACATCAAGAAATAATTTAACGGCATTTAAGTCGAGTGAGGTTGGAATAGAAGATTCAATGTCTTTTCTTGTGATTAAACCTCTATCCCATTTTTTCCAGTTATTAGAACTGACTAATTCTAATAATCCATTGATATCAAATTTTAAATCTTTATTTTTTGCACAAATGTCAGCGGCAATTTTTGTTGGCTCCCAACTAACAAGTACATTTCCCATATCAAAAATAATATTTTTATATTTTACGTGTTTTTTTAGATTAGCAGAATTGTTTTCTTGCAATATATTAATATCATTTTTTGATAATTCTTGTTGATTATCAAGAGAAAAAAGTTGAAAATTTACTAAAAATAGTATTAAAAAAATTTGAATATAAGAGGTTACTTTTTTATTTTTATAAAACATATCTTACTTTCGTTTATTTGTTTGAAAAAAAATATTAAACATTTTAAAACTAATTTTTTTATTCTTTAATTGAAAAAATATAAAATTTAATCTGGTAATAAAGTTAAAATTTTATTATGTGTTTTATATACTAGTGGTATCAAATTATTACAAAAACTGTAACGATATTGTTCTTCTGTTTCTCCTTTCTCATTTGGGATTTTAAAAAATGGTCGTCTAGGCTTCATTAACCTAAATTCATTTAAAACAAATGAACTTTTTCCATAATTTACATCTATTTCAAAATACATTGAATAAATATCAGCGACCAGCAATGCTATAAGCATTTTAAACATTTTTTGATCTAAATCGATTTTGCTAAGACCAGCCTCAATGGCTATTGATTTTAATTTTTTTAAATATTCACGATATGACATTTTATCTGGAAGTCCAAAACGTTTATCCATTTGAGAAAAAATTACACTGTGAGATTTATGCGATCCGATTAAAAAGGCAACTTGTTTTTGTTCTTTGGGCGTTAAATTTAACTGACTAAAAAGTTTATTAAAATCAAAAATATCACCATTAACTTTTACGTAGGTATCATATTCAGTTTTATTTAAAATATCGTGTAATACATATCTCATTCCAATTAATTCATGATCATTTCTTGAACAATAATAGATTTTATTATTTTTTTGAATATAACCATTTATTTTTTTTATATTGCCTGGATGCTCCGTATCGCCAATACCGGCTTTGCCTATATCATGAATTAAAGCAGCAAGGGATAAAATATACTTATCCCTTGAGGTAAAGTCCCTATACCATGGATCAGCTGTCCAAATTATGATTTTGTTATTATATGTGTATTTTTTAAGAATCTTATCGAAATTAAAACAAATATCATTTTCTATCCAACTAGTTTGATTTCTTAACCATTTATCAATATATTGTGAACACCAAAATGAATGGCTTATTAAATCTCCTCAATGATCAGAGTTGTATTTAAAGGCACTTTCATTTTCCGGATTTATTGAATATTGACTCATATCGGCAAACAAATCTTCAAGAAAATTTACTGATTCGGTTATGCATTTTATTGAAAAGGAATAAAAGACGAATAAAACTAATAAAATAAATTTTTTATTCATAAAATTTTTCATAGCTACTCCATAATATCAATTTTTATTATTGTTAAAATTGTATAAAGATTATTTTTTTTATCAACCTATCAAACCAAAATTTAGTTGGGATAATTATGGAGAAAATATTTTTAAAGCCTATGAAAATATTTTAAATGTTTAAAACAAGCCCTCTGTTGCGAAGAACTTTTTCTGTAAGTTTTAATCCAACTGCAAGACGTAGGCAATCTACTATTTCTTTATTGGGAAAAATCGCATTATATCTATGTTTAAAATCTATATAGTTTATTTTATGAATATAATTAATTTTTTTAGCAATTTTTTCTGCTAATTTATCTTCAAAATAAAATCCAACTTTTTTAATTATTTCTTCAAGAAAGAAAAATTCACATTTTTTAGTAAATTCGATAATAAAGTTATTTACGACCAATAAATCTATATTATTAGCCGCAATTTCAGTATTTAAATTTTTGGTTAACTCTTTGTGCATATATGATGAATCTATTTGATTAATAGCATTTTCTACAAATACTCTTTGTCCTGAATTTAGAGCTTCTCTGATTTTGTCGTATGTTATTGATAAATAAGTAATAAGATTATCCATTTTTTTATCGCTACACAGATCCCAGGTTAATGATAAAAAATTTCTTGCTTGCACCCTATAACATTCATCTGAAAGCCTGAAAATTGAAATATTTATAGGAAAATTAGTATTTTCGACAGATATTTTATGATTACAGATGAATCTGAATATTGGACTTTGATTGGAAACAAAACTTTGTTGCTGCATCATGCCATAGATATCGTCAGTAAGTATTGTTAAAAACAGTATGGTAAATAGAATAATTTTTTTAATTGATTTCATATTGTATACATTAATAAATATATATGCTATATAAAGCATATATATATGCTTATATTAAAGGGAGATAATGAAATTAAAACTTATAATATGGATTGCGTCAAGTAAAGAAGATTTGCTTGGATTTCCTAAAGATATTCAGAGTAGTATGGGATATGGTCTTTATCTAGCACAGAAGGGCGAAAAACATTTGCATTGCAAAGTACTTAAGGGATTTACGGGGGCAAGTGTATTAGAAATTAGGGAAAGCAATAATTCTGGAACTTTTCGAGTGGTCTATGTAACTAAATTTTCAAATATTATTTTTGTACTTCATGCTTTTCAAAAAAAATCTAAACAAGGTATTAAAACACCGAAACAAGAAATAGATTTAATTAAAAAGAGACTTAAAGATGCTCAAGAAATATATGAGGAATTAAAAAATGAAAAAAAATTTTGAAAAAAGCAGTGGAAATGTTTTTGTTGATTTAAAATTTGCAAATCCCGAAGAAGCTTTAACTAAGGCTGAATTAGCAAGTCAAATTCATGCCATTATTAAGAAAAAAAAATTAACTCAGGAGCAAGCCGCCATTATACTAGGAATAGATCAGCCTAAGGTTTCCGCCTTAGTAACAGGAAGACTTTCTGGTTTTTCCATAGAGCGCCTTTTTCGATTTTTAAATGAACTTGGCCAGGATATAACCATTAATATACGACCAAAAACTCGTAGTCAT
>JAIPGX010000065.1 GCA_021735465.1 Candidatus Babeliales bacterium
ATATTTGGTCTTGCATCAGTTAAAAAACAAAATAATTCAAAAATATGACACGCTTCACCAACAATTCTTCCACCTTGAAAAGTGGATTGTATCCAATGATCTTTTGAAATAAAACCAGAATTCATTCTGTAATTAATAATAGTTGGAGTATTTCTTTTTTTAAGAACTTCTTTTACAGCCAAATTAAATGGAGCAAATGATCTGTTAAAATCAACACAATAAAAACTATTTTTATTTGTATCAAAAAAAATTTCAAGTTCTTTTAATTGCTCAAGATTAATAGCGGCTGGTTTTTCTACAAAAACTGCTTTACCAAATTTTAAACAATCAATTGTTTGTTGCAAATGAAAATGATGCGGGGTTGCAATCACAACCATTTTAACTTCTTCATCAAAAAGAATTTTTGTATAATTATTAAAGGCTCTTCTTGCCCCATAAATTTTTGCAGTATTAACTAAATTATTTGCATCTGTATCTACAACTGTTTCTATTTTTACATCATAATTTTTTGATAAAAGTGGCAACAATTTTACTTTTGCAAAACCACCGGCCCCAATAACTGCTGTTTTTAAAGCAGTTTTTTCTGGCCTATATGGAATAACTTTCTGGTCCAAGCTTTTTTTATCTTGTAGTAAATCTTCTATTTCTTTCAAAAAAGACTCTTGTTTATTATTGTATGATAACACTACTCCTAAAAAATTTCTTTTTGCTAATTGTTCATATGCTTTTATAGCTTCTTCAAATTCAAATTCTTGACTAACTAGGTGTTTTACATCAACTTTTTTTTCTTTTATAAGGTCAACAAAAAGTTGCATATTACGATTTTGTGTCCAACGTACATATGGATATGGATAATCAATTCCATCAAGTTCATAAGAAGAATCATATCTTCCTGGACCGTAAGAACAAGAAATTAAAAAGTCGATTTCTTTGGAATAAAATGGATCTCTGTCAAAATCGAGTTTTACATCACCAACAAGAACAACTCGTCCCTTTTTTCTTGTTATTTCCATTGCCTGCTGAATAATTTCACCAGATAAAGACGCCGCAGTAATAATTGTAACATCTACGCCACACCTATCTGTTGCATAATCTAATTCATTTTTTATATCAGATGATACCGGATTATAAACCTGATCTGCGCCAAATACCGATGCTAATTCAAGACGGTCATTTTGGATATCAATCCCAAAAACTTTACATCCAGATAATTTTGCCAACTGAACAGAAATCTGGCCTAAAAGGCCTAATCCCAAAATACAAACTTTTTCACCAAGAGCCAGATTAGCTCTTCTTATTCCTTGCGTGGCAATCGCGCCAATTGTTGTTATACTAGCTTTTTTTAAAATAGAATCATCTGGCAATTTAACAACTAAGTTTTCTGGAACAGATACGATTTGAGCATGATTGGCAAAACTTGAACCAGCACAAGCAACATAATCTCCAACTCTAAATTTTGTAATATCACTTCCAACAGCAATTACCTTACCAGAACAGGAATAGCCTAAATTATTAACACTTTTTATTTTATTTTTTATTAAAGCTCTAAAAGTATCAAAACCATTTTCTTTAATTGTTCTTAATATTTTTCGAGTATTATCAACTGCATTATCAGAAAATTTTTTAATTAAATTTTTTGATGAATTTTTTATTGTGGCCATTTCTGTGCCACTACTAATAAAAGAATAATAAACCTGGACCAGAATTTGTTTTTTATAAACTTGTGGAATCGGCACTTGGTAAAGTCCAACTTTTCCTTTATGTAAAAATAATTGATTCATAACAACTCTCACTTAAAAAATTTAAATCTCACATCTTACATTATTAATTTTGGAAAGCAAAATATCAGAACTAGATATATCCAGCTTATACAGCAATCCACAAGTATCAATCACTTCTTTATTTTTTAAGTCAATTTTTTTTAATAATTTAAATTCTGAGTGATCAACCAAAATTAAAATCAAATCTGCCCAAACAATACCATCTTGCAATTTTAAAATTTTATTAAAGCCTAAATTTTGCAATATTTTTATATTAACTTTAGGCTCACAAATAGCTAACTCTAATAAATTTGTTTGATTATTTAGCTCTTTAGTTATTTTTAGTGCAGGAGACTCTCTTATATCGTCAACATCTGCTTTAAATGTTAATCCCAAAACTAAAACTTTTGGTATTACAACATTTTTTTCTTTTAATTTTTCAATTTTTTTAAAAACAGAGTCTATGACAAAATATGGTTTTTTATCGTTAACATCTCTTACTTGTTTTAAAAAATTTGTAGTTGCAGAAAAGCTTTCTATCAAAAACCAAGGATCAACCGCAATACAATGTCCACCAACGCCACAATTTGGATTCAAAATATTAACTCTTGGATGTTTATTGGCTATCTCAATAACCTGTCTAGAATTTATACCCGCCTGTTCACACATCAAATCAACAGTATTAGCAAACGCAATTTGTGCATCTCTAGAACCATTTTCAACCAGTTTTACCATCTCTGCAGTTTTGTCGTCAGTTAAATAAAAATGCCCCTTAGTTATTTTTGAATAAAATTTTTTTGCTAATTCGCAAGAATATTGGCATATCCCACCTATAACTCTATCATTATCAACAAGTTCTTGAAAAATTTTTCCAGGCAAAACTCTTTCTGGGCAATGCGCAACAAAAAAATCTAATCCAAGTTTAAGTCCAGAAATATTTTGTAAAAAATTTGCTAATTTTGAAGTTGTCCCAACAGGAACCGTAGATTCTAATATTACAAGATCACCATGTTTTAATTTTTTTGCTACCATATTCGCAGCATCAAAAACATAACTTAAATCGGCCTTTTTTGATGCTTTCTCAAATGGAGTAGGTACTGCAACCACAAAACAATCCGCAGGCTGTATTTCATGAAAAACTTGAAGACTTTTATCACTTATCACTGAAAATAATTTTTGAATTATGCCGGTTTCAACTATAGGAGAAACTCCCAAACTTATTTCTTCAATTTTTTGCTTATTAGTATCAAAACCAAAAACCTTATATCCTGATTGTGCTGCTAAAATAGCAGTAGGCAAACCAATATAACCTAAACCAATTATAGATATTTGTTTCATTACTAGATACCTCTTTTTTATAAACTAAATTTGCTTTTTAGAATATTAACTATTCTTTTACAAGCATTTCCATCTCCATAAATGGAAGATTCAATATTTGCATTTTTGTCTAGATTATAAAATTCGTTTAAGCCAGTCAAAATTAAATCTGTATTTGTACCAACAAGTTTTTCAGAACCGTCCCAAACACCCTCCCATCGCTCAGTTACATCCCTTAAAACCAAAACTTTTTTTCCCAAACTTACTGCTTCCTCTTGAATTCCTCCAGAATCAGTTGCAACAAAATTTGTATTTAGTAACAAATAAATTAACTCTTTATGAGATACTGGTTTGGATGTAAAAATATTTTTTATATCTTCTATTCCAGATTCTTTAACTACTGCTAAAACATTTGGATTGGGATGCACAGGAAAAAAAATACATATATCTTCGTGCTCTTTTGCAAATTGTTTAATCGCTTCAAAAATCCTACTTAAACCGCCATTAAAAGATTCTCTTCTATGTGCAGTTAATAATATTATTTTTTTATTATTATTTTTACAATCTTGAACAAATTTTTTAATTTCTTCTTCTATTTTCATTTGATTTTTTTCTATTTTTTCTTTCATCCAATAAAGAGCATCTACAATAGTATTACCTGTACAAAAAACTCTTTCTCTTTTAACGCCTTCTGCTAAAAGATTTGCCGTAGAAAAAGCAGTTGGTGCAAAATGATAATCTGCTATTTGACCAACAACTTTTCTATTCATTTCTTCAGGAAAAGGCGATTGCATATTTCCTGTTCTTAAACCTGCTTCAACGTGTCCAATAGGTATATGCAAATAAAATGCAGACATCGCCGCGGCCATGGTTGTAGTTGTATCGCCATGAACCAAAACAATGGTAGGATCTGTTTTTAAATAAACTTCTTTAGTTTTTTCTAAAATAACAGTATTTAAATAAAAAAGATCCTGACCTTGCTTCATTACATTCAAATTAAAATCAGGAATTACATCAAATATTTTGCAAACTTGGTTGAGCATTTCAGAATGCTGAAATGTACCGCATAATAATGCATTTATTTTTTCTTTTTTTAGTTCAAGAAATAATGGAATTAACTTAATAGCTTCTGCTCGAGTTCCAACAACAAGAATAATTGGCTTCAAACAAACTCCCCTATAAAGCTTTTATAAAAAAATATTTCCTGTAAGTTCGCGCGTCCTACATAGCCACGAAGGGCGTAGTAGGAGTAAAGCTTTTACGTCAAACAAATAATCGAAGATTTACTTTCTAAATCTTTTACGAGTTCTTTTTCAAATTTCTCTTTCTTTTTATCTTGCAATAACCTTTCAATCTCTGTACGTCTTTCATCTAATGTTCTTAGATGCTCTTCTTTTTTATCTTCTAATTTTATAATTTGATAATCTGTTTTTATTTTTACAGGCTTAGAAACTTCATCATTATTCATATCACAAACAAATAATAAATTTTTGCTCAAATCTTTCTTTTTTACCCAACCAAGATCTTCCCATTTTAAATTATCTTTTTTTATTATTTCCCCATTTATATCAAGTTGATCGTCTGATAAAACACAAATTTTAAGCTTGTATTCTGCTTGAGCATATTCTGGATTATTTTTATGATATTCGTCTATTTGTTGGTTTGTGACAACAACTCTTTCATTAAATTCTGCTTGTTTAAATTTTTCAATAGCAAGCAATTTTGCCATTTGATATTTATACTCATTTAAAGAAAAACCTTCTTTTTTCAATTGTTCTTCAAATTCTTGATCTGTAACATCAGCCATTCCATTCTGAATTTTTAAAGAAACAATTTGTTTTTCTATCTCGCTTTCAGTTGTCAATAATTTTCTTTCAGCAGCTTTTTGAAAAAACAGTTCTTCTGTTATAGCTTCCTGGAGTTCATAGGCCTGACCACCTTTAGCCAATCTTGGCTTATTTAAATCAGAATTTAAAATATTAGCACCGTTAACTCTTACTACTATTTTATCTACCAATTCTTTAGCAAATATATTATTACCAAATAAAAAAATTATAATAAAAATAATTTTTTTTGATTTCACAAATTGCTCCTTCTAAAAAAATAGGGCGAGATAATACCCGCCCTAAAATCAAATACTAAAAAACTTAAGCTGCTGCGCTTGGAGCAGGTTCTTTTTCTGAATTTTCTTGATCAGAATTTTCTACTTCTTTTTCTTTAAAGAAGTCTTCATTAATATCGACAGTAAATTCTTTTTCTATTTCTTTTAATTTATTTTCAAAAACTTCTCTAGCTTTGGCAGTTTTTAAATGTTCGGTTAATTGAGGTTTAATTTCATCTAATGAAAAGAAAACGTCATCTTTTTTATCAGAAACTTTAATAACCCAAATTACTTTATTAATCTCTATTTTATCAATTGAAGGAAACTTAGATGTACTTAAAGCTTTTTCTTTAATTTTTTCAGGAATTCCACTAACAACAGGACCTCTCTCATGTTTATTTACACGACCAAAATCTTTAAATTCGCCATTTTTTTCAGATTTTGCCAATTTAGCAAAATTATCAATATCACTTTTAGCTTTTTCAATAAAATCTGTAGCTTGTACTGGATTCTTAAAACTAATAGCTTCTACTGATACCCCACCTGGTTCTTTAATATATTTTTCTTTATCTTTATTAAAAAATTCCTCTACTTCTGTATCAGAAATTTTGATACCATCAAGAATTTTTGCTTCAAATCTTTGAGCCAACAAAGAACGCTTAACAAGATCTTTCATTTCATCAAAAGCTTTTATAAATTCAGGATCTTTTTCAAAATTATTCTTAGTTGCATAAGCAATCGCAATTTCTTGTTTCACTAATTGATTAAATAATTGTTTTTGTAATGGTTTAGGCAAACTTTCAGGGCTTGCTCCTCTAAGCATTGGATGCATTTGTGTCATTTGAACCAAATGTTTATCAAAATCTGATTTTTTCATTACAGGTTTTTCATTGATACTTAATAAAACAACTTCACCACTAACTGCTGGTTCTTTTTTTTTAGCAGCATCTTTAGTACTATCTTTTTTAGAAAAATCACAGCCAGAAAAAATTAAAGCTGTTAATAAACCAAAACTAAGACTCGTAAATAAAGAAAAATTCTTATCTAGCTTCATAAAAATCCTTATTAATTTAAAATAAAACACACTTATACTACT
>JAIPGX010000066.1 GCA_021735465.1 Candidatus Babeliales bacterium
TGTAATGGCTTTTCCTTGGCGTTTATATAGATCTGAATCAATCCAATGTTCCAACATGCTGCGGCTCCAACCATTTTCAAGTGTTTGTTGTATGTACCAAAGGCGCTGGTTTTGATCTTTGATCCTGTCCAGGATGACCATATTATGACCCCATGGTATTTGTGCAGCAGCTGCTGCACAATTGACCTCTTGGTAACAATCAGCAAATTTGCGCATGTATTTTAGATTACGCACGGAGAAACCTGAAACATCTGGAAATGATGATTGTAAATCTTTTGCAAGACGTTCTATTATTTTAGCACCCCATTTTTCGTTGGTGATTTTTTCTGATAATATCGTGCCAGTACGCCAGTAAAGCATGATAAGCTCTTGGGTAACAGCAAGAGCAGCATGTAATTGGGTTTGTTGTATATCTTTTTTAAGCTGTTCAAGGAGTTTGGTATATTCTTTTGATGTGAGATCATCACTTGGATTCACAATGTTCTTTTTCATTGTACCCTCTAATTTTTCGAAAAAGTTTTTGGTACTCTCTCATCGGTAAATTTTTTATGATCAACAACTTTTACAATGGATTATTATGGTGATTTTATTCATATCTACATGTTATATGCATGTATTTTGATAGTCAAAGATTTTTTTAAAAATTGTTAAAGCAAAGTTATAAGTTCCGGTCGTTTTGCAAAAATTAGAAATTTATGATTTTTGGGAGCCTTTGTATTCTATTTTTTTATATGCTATTATTAAATAAATTTTAAAATAAGCCAAATTAACGCATTATTTGTAATTTTTATTTATTAATATCGTAAATCATATTTAATGGAGGTTATATTATGAAAAAGAGGTTATTTATAGTGATTTTTACTGTTTTATTGATAGCAACACATGCATTTAGCATGGAGCCTTCTGAATATTATTCTACACAAGCTGATAGTGCGCAACAACTGAGTGAAGATAAACAGTCTGAATTACTAATAATAACAGAGACGACTACAATGGGACGTCATCTTTATAAGCAAATTCCAGATTTGGGTCAGGATTCAAGTATTACGGAGATCTTACCAAAAATTTTAAAAACTACCAGGGGTAATAAGATAAAAATGGTAGTAAAATCCATCTTACAAGACTACGTTGATCTTAAAGAGTAAGCTATATTTTTTAAAGTATTTGCAATTTTTTCGATGGCTACTCACGAATTTGGCCATTATATTTCAGCAAAATTATTAGATCCTGCTTCAAAACCTATAATTCATCTTTTTAGTAATGGTTCATTGAATTCACCTCTAATTTCTATTGGTGATCTTAATGTGCATATAGAAACTCTTGATTTGTCTTTTAATCTAATAAGGCCAATATTAAATAGCACTTCAACCGCACTTATGACAGCTTCTGGTCCAATTGTCGGGCTTACTTCAAAATACCTTTTTTTATTTACAAAAACTTTTATACAAAAATATAAAGAGACAAAAAATTTCAAAAATTCTATTGTTTTTGCCTTTAAACATGGTCATACACCTTTTAAAAATCTTTTAAAACAGAAAAATCTAGGATCTTGGCAGTTTTTAATCAAATTAAAAACAATATTCAGATTAATGCTTTCAATAACTGAAGAAATTTTTTATGGTTTTTCTCCCATAGATTTTCAGGGAGGTGGTGATGGGTGGCATTTGTGGCAAAAGTTTTTTAATGAGGATCGAGCTTTTAAGTATGAATTATGCACATTAGTTCAAAATAATACAAAAATTGAATTACCATTGATGGGTGTTGTAGATGATATTCCTGTAATTAAAAACTTATATGAAAATTCAACAAACGAGTTTCCTCTAGCAGATCAATATGATAAGAAATATATTATTAATGATATAAAATTTATGAGACAAATAAAAGAATTTGTGGATAAAAAGGGTAATGATTGGTGTTTGAATTCAAATGATCAGAGGTTGGGAAGAGGCCTTATCGTAAAAACTTATTTTGCTTTTTTATTATCTGTTCTTTTTCTTTTGCATAAAACAAGTAACTGTTTTTGTAGTTTTATGTTTAATGAAAAAACTATGTTTCATGCTTGCTGGAATAAAATTTTAAGGCCGGTTGGTCGTGGAGTTAAAGCGTTTCCCGGAAGGTTAAAAACCTTATGGTCTTTACTTTCGCGAAGATGTGCACCTTGTAAACAAAAAGCCTATTAAAATGAATAATAAAGGCACACTTTTAAATGTGCCCCCTTACAAATCTTAATTTAAGCTGTTTGAGCAAGTACTGTTGGTGCGACTAGTGATGCAACATCTCTGAAATTATTGACTTTAGATTCTTCTATCCAAGCATTAAAATCAAAATTAAAATTACCTAAATTAATATCGCGTTTATTTGAAAAATTGTTTTTAATTAAATCATTTTGTTCAATGCATTCTTCTGCATAACTTATTAATTTTTCTTTTTTAGGCATTGGAAATTCTATTGAATCAAACCTAGTCTTAAGTGCTGCATCTTTAATTTCTTCATTACTTGCAACAAAAATTAACATAGGTGGCAACTTAAGATTGATTCCAGAACCTTCAAGGCCATTACCAAAGTATGTTGTTGAAATTTTTGATTGATCTCCATTAAAAACTCTTTTAGTTACGCTTGGCATTTCATTGAGCCAAGTTGCTTCATCCATAAAAATCACAGAACCGTTTTTGTTTGATATCAATTGATTACGCAAAATGCGCAGCATGGCTCCCGGCCTTGTTGGATTACCTTCTAATTCATCAGGCGAAGTTATAACTAAATTTTCAAAATTAACGCTATTTGGTATAAATTCTTCTATCCATTTACTTAATTGATTAACAAAATATGTTTTGCCAATGCCGCCTGGTCCTTGAAGATAAACATATCTAGGAGTTTGAGAACTTTCGTCTAATAATAATTTGATAAAAGTTAAAATATTACTTTTTAGCATCCAAATATATTCAGGCTTTACATCTTGATAATCAGAGAAAAAAATATCTATTTTGTTAAATAAATTTATAATGCCAAATTCAAGATCTTCTTGAGAGATATTTAATTTTGCTACTGGTTTATAAGTCGTAAGTCCTAAAGTAAATTCAAGGAAATTCATACTTGATCTTTGTTCAAACTGATTTGTTCTTGCCATCATAAATTTTTCAATTATTGGTTGCCATAAAACTTTTGGGATAAAACATTGATTTTTTGCAAATTGATTTTCAAACTTTTCAAGAGGATTTGCGGGAGGATTAAAAGTATTTAAAATTGATCTAATAAGAGGTCGAAGCATAAAAACACAAGATGTAACAGTATTAAATGTAGCAAAGCTGGCACCCAATTGTTGCATGCCGTCTTTTGATGGTTCTATCATATGTATTAACCAAGTTGAAACCCCTAATATAGACATTATAAAAGCTAAATCTTTAGCATCATATAAAAGGCAATTAATTTTCTGCCATTTTAAGGCTCTTAAACAAGCATTTTCATATTTTTCCAATTCTTTTTTTATTTGCTCACATGTTAGTTTTTTAGTTATTAAAGTTGGTGTTGAAACTATTTCTGCTTCGCTAAAAACGTTTTGAGCACATCTCAGATTTATTAAGAGATTTTTAAATTTTGCATCAATATTTTTGTGATCAAATGCTTTTATATAATTTAAAAGCACTAATGGATCTTGAGTTTCTGAGCCTCCGCTGCCGTCGCCTCTTGCGCTGATATTAAAAAAAGATAAAAAGCTTGAAAAAATAACTAATAACAGGAATAATTTTTTGAAAGAAAAACTTTTTAAGATCATAAGTGCCTTGCTTTTGAAGATGATAGATATGCATAATTTATGACGTATTTTATAGTGTTTTTTATATTATATTATTTTGTAAAACGTCGCAATAGGGCTTTGTATTTAAAAAATCTTATAAAACTTGAGTTTTTAAATTTGAATTTGCTACTTTACGTATGATTTTAAGCAATTTGTGTTTTTATTTAAAAAAAAGGAGAAAATATGTCAGTAAATTTTGATAAGATAAGCAAATGGCTCACTGATAATTTAGGTGGACTGCTGGCGGTAATAGCAGGGTTAGTTCTTTTAAGTTTTACTTATAAAATTATTATAAATTTAGTACTTTTTTTTGTTGGTTTTTTCTTGATTTATTTTGGATTAGTAAAATTAAAAGTTACGGTAGTAACTGATTTTGTAGACAATATGATTAAAAAGTTGAAAAAGGTAATGTCTTAGAAAATTAATTTTATATTGACATATAGAAAATATTGTTTAATATTAAATTAAGTAGTTTTTATAGTAATCTATTTGATTATTTATAAATTTCTTTGAAATTTTCGGGGGCGTCACGGTTTCGACGTGATGTTTGGTATTTTAAGAGCATGTCGAGTTTTGTATGGTAACTTGTAAAAAACATTCAAATCAAATAAGTGCAGAATCTCGTTCTGTTAACTATAATGTTGTAGATGCTTATAATCCATCATATGCTTGCGCATGTGCATAGTTTTTAGGCAGACATTATGTTCTTGTTAGTAAGATGTGTCTACCCGTTGAGCTAACTCGTATTAAATTTAGATAGAACTGATTTGTTAGAATTTTTGGTTTTGTAGCAAATTTTGTATCACTAAACTGGCTTTTATTTCAATCTGTGCTCTTGCAGTGAAATAAGAGTAAAAACAAGAGATAAACATGTAGCGCTTAGAATATAGAGCGTTGCGGACATGGGTTCAATTCCCATCGCCTCCACCATACTTCGCCTCCCCCATCGCTAAAGCTATGGAGGACAGGCAGGTGGCTTTCTCCTGCGCCTAGATGGCTTCGAAGAACAGGTCATATGGCAGGCCATAAATTCTACCCAAAGTATATATGAAAGTATGCTTTGGGTATTTTTGTTTTTATACTAAAATATTTGTGCTGGCGATGCCGGACATCATGAGTTAATATTTTATGTCGTTTTTTTAATTTTTAATCGTATAAATTTTATTTTTTTGGAGAAAAAATATGGTTCATAAAGTTATAATCATAGGCTCAGGGCCTGCAGGATTAACAGCTGGAATTTATTCAGCACGATCTGGTTTTGACCCTATATTACTTGCAGGTAATCAACCTGGCGGGCAGCTTACTACAACAACAAAAGTTGAAAATTGGCCAGGAAATACAGAGATTATGGGGCCACAGCTTATGATGAATATGCAAGAGCATGCTAAAAACTATGGTTGTCAGATTTTGTTTGATACAGTTGAAAAAGTGGATTTTTCAAAAAAATCTTACAAAATTGTCACTCAAGATGGAGCTGAATATTTATCTGAATCTGTTATTATTGCAACGGGTGCAAGCCACAAAAAGCTTAATATTCCTGGAGAAAAAGAATATTGGTCCAAAGGCGTTTCAGTTTGTGCTACCTGTGATGCACCGTTTTTTAGGGATAAGCATGTAGTAGTAGTTGGTGGTGGAAACTCTGCAGTTCAAGAAGCCGATCATATAGCAAAATTTGCAACTAAAGTTACGGTTGTGCATATTTTAGATAAATTAACTGCTAATGATCCTATTAAAGATAAAGTTTTAGAGAATCCCAAAATCAGTATTATTTATAATTCTACCGTAAAAGAAATAATGGGTGATGATCAAAAAGTTACCCAAGTTCTTATTGAAAATCAAAAAGATAAAAAAACTGAAACTGTAAAAACTGATGGTGTTTTTATAGCAATTGGCATGAAGCCTAATACTGAAATTTTTAAAGATCAGATAGATTTAGACTCTTATGGTTTTATAAAGCAGCATGAGAATACGCAGACTAATAAAAAGGGTGTTTTTGCAGCTGGTGATGTTTGTGATTTTATTTACCGCCAGGCTATAACTGCTGCAGGGCAGGGTTGTATGGCAGCTCTTGATTGCGAGAAATATTTGGGTAGATTATAAAAAAATAAATAACAAAACCTAGTTTACACTAGGTTCTAACACACTATTGGCTGCACACGAGGCGCAGCCAATTTGAATTATTATAAATTAAAAAATATTAAAATTTTATTTTATGCAGCCATACTTACTTGTTGATCGCCAATAATTTTCTTGTAACGTTCTCTTTGGAACTCAGTACATTTTTTATCATGCTTATATTCTTCAATTTTTTCTTTTACAACGTCTTCAAATACTTCTTTAAGTAAAATGCCATTGCCTTTGTTATAAGCAGAAATTCTTAGTTCAGAAACTAATTGTTCGATACTTCTTCCAGAGAAACCATCTAAACGTTTTGCTACATCGTTTAAATAATCTTCGTTTATATTACCTGG
>JAIPGX010000067.1 GCA_021735465.1 Candidatus Babeliales bacterium
TTGCCGATATACCATATGATATTCAAATAAGTTTAGGAAAGAAAAAGCAAATTAATTTCGAAAAACAAAAGCGTATAGAAAAATATTATCAATCTATTTTTTATGTGACTATGAAGCTTGTAGGGGCAGATATATTGGTGGAAGATAGAACGAATATTGGTCGTATAGATGCTGTTGTTAAAACGAATACGCATATCTATGTGATTGAATTTAAGGTTAACAAATCTGCACAAGAAGGCATGGATCAGATTCATGATAGAAAATATTACGAAAAATTTAGGCTTGAAAATAAAAAATTAATTCTTATTGGTTTAAATTTTGACCTTGATAAGAAAAATGTTCTTGAATCTGACTGGATTGTACAGGAATTATAAATTTTTATTCTTTAATCTCAAAACCCTGAAAAACTTCAAAATTGCAATCATGCTGCCACGCATCTTTGTCTAACCCAGCTTTTAAGCTCAACTGCTCTAACGTTGTCTTTAGATCCCAATTAAAAGATGGTGCAACTTGAGGTAAAAAAACAGAAGAAGCCCAGCCTTTTTTTAAGATAATGCCATCAATACCAATTCTTATTTTTTTGTAACTGTCTATTGGATCGGGTGGAGTTAAAATAGAAATATTGATAATAATATTATCTAACTCTTCTTTTTTAAGCGGCAAAAATCGCGTATCATGAAATGCAGATTCAAGTGACACATCAACTGCTGTTTTTAATAATGGTTCTTGAGAAATAATTCTGCCTATGCAGCCACGCAAATCTCCTGACTTTGTATTCAAAGTTACAAAAATGCCAGAATTTTGTTGCAAACCCAAACCGCAAATTGGCCACAAATAATAATCTGGAGATTTTTGAGCAGGGGGTTTAAAACTATTTTGTAAAGTATCTCTTGCACTTGCTAATAACGCATTTTTTTCATATTGAGTAAGCATATTTTCTTTGGGTAAGGAATTCAAATCTTGTGATGTAAATATTGCGCCTAAATAGCTTACGCTATTTTGTATTAAATTATCAGGTATATTTTTATATAATTTATTAATTTTAATGCTATTAAAATTTAAAGTATTTTTGTCTTGTTTAAGTCTGGCCTGTTCTAATTGTGGTGAAATGGAATAACAAGCAAGTCTTGATTGTAAGTTTTTGTATTTTTGGTTTTCTAATAATTTTAAAATAATTTTTATTGCATTCTGGCCACAAATTGTAACACCTGTATCAGATATAATTTTGTTGAATTCTGCAAAAGATTTTTTATTAATACTATTTAGTGCCAGAGAATCTACAAATCTTATTGATCTTAAAATATCTTGCTTAAATGGAATATAATTATAATTTGGGCCATAGTGTGTAAAGTCTGAACTCACGACTATGAGTGTTGAATTATCTATTATGTCATCAAGATTTTGGGCTATAATTTCGTAATCTTGTTCAGCAATTTCACCTACAATTAATGGCACAATTTCAAAATCTTTTATAGTTTTTTGCAAAAATGGGAGCTGAATTTCTATTGCATGTTCTTGACTGTGAGTTTCAGGAAATATTTTAAATAAATTATTTTGTTTTAGTTTTGTAATGCTTGTGTTATTAACCTTTATTTCTCCCAAAGTTGTTTTATAAATATCATAATCTGGTAGAGCAAGCCCTGAAAAATATTTTGTGTGACTTGGGCATAAAATTATTACTTTGTTGATATTTGTGTTTTTGCATCGTTCGTATCCTTCGACAAGCTCAGGACGAACGGTTTTTTGTAATGTTTGGTAGACAGAAGCCGCACAAAGAGCAGAGAAATAAATTCCTGCGTGCGGCGCAATTAAGATTTTTACACTCTCTGGTTTTGCAGAAATTTTAAAATTTTTTTGTGCTAAATCAAAATAAAAATCGAGTTCTTGATTTAATAAATTTTTGTCTTGCGGATACCAAGAATTTGATAAGTGGGCTGAGTGTATTATTGGTTGTTTAATTTTTTTATTTAAATTTGTTTGATCTGATAATTCAGTAGCATTTGAGAGCCATAAAAATTTGTTACTGCATGCTGTAAGTAAAAAACTTGCACACAAAATAAAACAAAAATTAAATATTTTTTTATTCATTACTCTCTCTCATGATATTTTTATTTTTTTAAAACTTTTATCTCTTTACCTTTGAAGGCGATGCCTAAATGTAAAATATTTTTAATATCAAGATCCTTAAATTCTTGATCATATTTTTTTTCTTTAATTTGTTCCAAAGCTGTTTGAACTGCATGATCTAGTGTTTCGTTAGGTTTAGTTTTTTTAAATTCGATAATTATACCAAGCTTATTTTTATCTTTTGGAATTAACATGACATCATATCGTCCAAAACCTCCTTCCCTATTTGACTTTATTATATAATCTTTACGCAAAGAAATTAGCATGCCAAGAACAAGAGAATGATATATATTTTCAGATTTTTTTTCAGGTATATCAAATGTGCTAAAACTTGAAATAACAAAATCCGAAAAATATTCTTCAAATTCTTCAATATTGCCATTAATTAAATTTGTAAGCATAAAATTATACTCATCCATATTTATGCTTTTTTTAAACCAATACAAAATTATGTTATTATAAAGTCCAGCGATTTCTTCATTAGGAATAGAAAGTTTGCCCCAAAAAAATTTTTTATCTTCGTTATATGAGTAATCAGAAATAGTCAAATAACCACTAAAAAGTAAAAGATTAAAAGTACTTTCGCTTATATTTTCTAAATCTGAGAAAATAATATTTTCATTAATTACATGTCTATTATCTTTGTTATCTATAATATCCCCCAAATCTCTTTTTAATGTATAATCACCATTTGTAATCAAATCTCTAATTAATTGATTATCGCTTGTATTTACCCAATAAATAGCAAATTTACCTTTATCTGAAGCAAAATTTAAAATAGACCATGGATTATAAATTTTATGGTTACCAAAATTATAACCATCGTACCATTTTTTTACTTCTTTAATTTTATTTTCAAGATCATAATATTTTAAAATTTCTTCTACTTCGTCTTGTAAAAAACCAAAGTATTCAGAAAACTTCTCGTCTAAAATAGAGTAAACTTTTAAATTATTAAGACCGCTAAAAACAGATTCTCTTGCAACGCGTAATACTCCGGTAATTACAGCTTTTTCTAAATTAGAATTATCTTTAAGCCCTGCTGATAAAAAACTACGCATAAAACTTATAATCTCTTTATAATAATTATTTATATATCCGGCAGTTATAGGAGAATCATACTCATCAAGAAGTATTATAGTTTTTTTATTATAAAATTTAGTAAGCCATTTAGATAAATTTTTTAAACTATTTTCATAATTAAATTGTTCAGCTTTTCTAGTAATAATATTTTTAAATATTTCTTTTTCAAAATCTTTCAATAAATTACTCTCTAATAAATAGTCGTGCTTACTAAATTCTATAGAAATAAGATCTTTTATTTTTTCTATAGTTCCTTCCCAACTTAATTCTTTAACATCTTTAAAAGTTAAAAATATCACAGGGTATTGACCTTGAAGTTGCATTATTTCTTTTTCTTTTTCTATTTCAAGATATTTAAACAAGTTTTTATTATTATTTTTTTGTATTTTTTCAAAAAAATATTTAAGCATAGAAAGATTAATGGTTTTACCAAATCTTCTTGGACGGGGTAAAAGTAAAACTTTTGCGGCAGCATTTATAATTTCTTTTATAAAAAGAGATTTATCTGCAAAATAATAATTATTTTCTATGAGTTCTTTAAAATCACTTATGCCTATTGGCATATTTTTTAATTTTTTTTCCATATTTATCTCCCAATTTTTATCTTTATTTTTGTAATTTCTTATCGTCTCATATTTTAGCTAAATAATAAACATATTTATAATTATGTTGACTATTTGTATTTAATTAAGCTAAGTTAAATTTGTGATAATTAATAGTATAGGGGATTGATTTTGAGGGGGGAAGTTTTATGAAGTTTTTAAAAAAAATCGTGATTTTTTATTTCACGATAAATTTGTTTTTTTCGAGCGTTTATTCTCAATTAAATTTAGCAATATTTGATAGTGCAACTTTATCTAATTCAGAAAAATATAAATACCATCCATTTATTGATATTGCTCAATCTGTTGGATTTAATGTTGATTATAAAGCAATTGCAGATTTTATGGGCGCAGAAAATTTACAGGATTTAGATTTAGATCAATATCATGCAGCTATTTTTGTTATAAGTTCTGAATTTTTTAGAAATTTTATAGAATGGGTTGGATCAAAAGATGATACAAAAAAATCTGCTATAACAAATAGGTTTTTAGATATAATCGAAGTTTTTGGGCAAAAAAAGGGTAAATTAACATGTTTAGCTTTTGCTCCAGGCTTACGGGTTGATGATTTAATGGGATTTTTTTCAGGCAGCGTTGGTTTACAAAGAATTAAGATGGGTGGTCAAGAAACTTTTACAATAAAAAATTTTGATATAAATAAAATACCTGATTTAGCTTTAAGAAAAAATCTTCAAGAGAACTTAAGAATGTTATTTATAAACATAAATAATTTTTTAAATTTGCCTTTAATTGCTAGAAGTTATAATTATGCTACAACGCTCATGCCGGCTCATACACCAAGACAACTAATGCCAGGGGTCTCTATACAAACAGTTTTAGATAATTTAGCAAATTATCGTTTTGCATTGCCTATCAAAAAAAATACATATGATATTCCTATAAAAAATACTTTTCCTTATGGTATCTATTGGCATAATCCAATAAAAAGTAATTCTATGCTGGTAACAGATTCTTCTCTTTTAACTTTTTCAGGGATTGCTGAAAATTTTAGAACCTGCCCCATGAATTTCAGGCTAAGAAAACAAATGTTGGATGCAACTCAAGAAATGTTGTGGGAACTTTATGTTTTATTAAATCCAGATCAAGATCAAAATTTAATTGAACGTTTAGATTTTATTAATGGAAATATAAGACCAGCAATGCCAGAAATTGTTCAAAATTATGGTGAAAATTTTAGCGAGCAAGAAAGAGAATCTTTTAATAATAATTTACGAAAAATAGGCTGGACCGAAATTGGCTTTTTTAATGATATTGCAACAGAGACAGAAGAACAAAAAATTGAAAGGCAAAATCAAAGAAACTCTTTTATAGATTATGTTTTAAGATCAGGAATAGATGCATTATGGGTTGATTTTAATCCAAATATTTATTATAGCCCTAGAGCAATAGATGGTTTTCAAGAAAAAAGAGATCAATTGTGGACAAGAATTCGTAATTTTACAAAGCAACTTTCAAATACTGCTCAGGCAAGAGAACAAAGAATTCCTAAGATATTGGTAGGTTTTGAAATTGCCAATAATTATAGAGGTGAAAAAATGCCTAGTATTAGCGCACAAGATATTTATGGACATAAATATCCAAGCGTGCCGTCTCCATTTGATGAACAAGATTTTTGGCATAAAGAGATAATTGAATCTTTGCAAAGATTTTTAGGAATTTGGAATGATCCTGAAAATTCTAACGAAGTTCCTATTTCAGGTGTTGTTTTAGATTTAGAAATGTATTATCGCAAACCGGGAGATCCTGGCGCATTTTTTTCTACCATGGGATTTGAAAAAGAAATTACTCCAGAGTGGCCAGAAAATTTAGCTGAGCATTATAATTTTTTACAAGAAAAAGCAGAAAATATTGGACGCATGCTAAAAGAAAATATAATGTCTTTAATTCCAGACTGTTATATTGTTTGTTATGCATTAAATATGACAGTTGATGGTTTTTATAAAGGTTTTTATAAGGGTTTGAGTTCTCCAGAAAAACCAATACAACTTTTGACTTTTAATTCAGAATTTAAAACATATAAAAATTGGTTAAATAGAAATAATATTTTTATAAATCACTCCAGTGTTTTGATGCTATCTAAAATTGTAAGTAGGTCTAGTTTTAGTTTAGTGGGTGATATTTTAAGAAGAAATAGTGGGATTTGGTTTAATAAATTTCACAGATTAGCAGAGACTCAAGATGGTGGGCTTGAATGGTCGCCATTACCTGAACAGGGCAGAGTTCAATTTTGTGATTATATAAGAACTGTGAGATAAAAATTAGAAAAATATTATTTTATACCTAGCATACGCCCAATGTCATCAACTTAAGAGTTTTGTAGCATAAAAACTAGTTAAAATTCAATTTAATTTTAAAAAAAGATTAAATTTTAAATGTATTTTGTTGAATTCCAGTTGGCTGCGCTCTTGTGTGCAGTCCAGCCCTCGC